>DATMVI010000635.1:0-13485 GCA_035563275.1 Pyrinomonadaceae bacterium | reverse complement strand
CTGCGAGGCGTTGAAGACGGCGCGGCGGTAGTGGAGTTGGTACTCGGCGTTGGCCGGCTCGGCCGCCGCGGCGAGCGCGAACTCTTCGGCGGCCTTCTCCCAGCGCTCGGCCGCCTCGTGTTCGAGGCCGCGCCGGTAATTCTTCTCCCCCTTCGAGGCGAGCGCCGCCACGGGCGCGAGGAGCAGACACGCCAGCAGCGGCAGCGTCACGCACGCGCGGACGAGCCGGCGGGCGCGGCCGGGCGCGGCCGGGCGAGGGGCGCGCCGGGCCTCCCGCGTTGACTCCGTCGGCTTTTCGTCAGGACTACGCATGCCGTTCACTTCACTTTCGGAGGCGGGTTCGTGCCCGTGGTGCGTGCGGGCGGGGTTCGGGGCCGCGGCAGTAAACCTGAAAAGGCTTGAAAGACTGACGCCGCCCGGCGCTTCGGGCAGGCATCTTGGATTAAACAGGTTTGGCCAAAGATTGTCAAGGTTGTTGAACGCGAATTTCCCTGTACTTTTCTCGCCTCC
This sequence comes from Pyrinomonadaceae bacterium, assembly GCA_035563275.1. GTDB lineage: Bacteria > Acidobacteriota > Blastocatellia > Pyrinomonadales > Pyrinomonadaceae > QHXN01. The sequence continues at coordinate 12,975 of DATMVI010000635.1, read as the reverse complement.
GGCGGGAAACTGGCGTTTTTCTGGAAGCGTGAGGCGTGGTTTCCAATAAAAATTTTCGGGGGCGGGCGATGGCGGATTCTTTGCCGGAAGAGGTCGAGGTTTACCGCGACCGCGCGTGGCGGCGCGAGCCGGAGTCGCGCGTCGAGGGCGCGGTCGCGGCCGAGAGGATGATCGAGGAGGTCGGCTTCTGCGCCGCGATGACGGACGCGCGGCGGCCGGGGCCTTCGCTCTACGTGGCGGTGTGCGGGCGGCGCGACGCGCACATGCCGCGCAACGTGCAGAAAGACCCGGAGAGCAGCGCGACGTGGCTGTTGAAGGACGAGTTGATGCGGCGCGGGCGGGTCTACTACGCGAAGGTGGCGAAGAGCCGCGCGCTGTTCGTCGCGCCGCGCCTCGTCCCGCACTTCGGGGCGGTCTGGGGCGTGTCGAAGCGCGCCGAGCGCGAGGCGCTGTCGGGCGAGGCCAGAGCCGTGCTGAAGGTTCTGCGCGGCGAGTGGGAGATGGCGACCTGCGACCTGCGGACGGAGGCCGGGATCGCCGACCGCGCGCGGTTCACGCGCGCCCTCGACGAGTTGCAGCGGACGATGAAGGTCATCCCGCAGGACGTGCTCTACGAGCCGTGGTTCACGTACATCTGGACGCTGAGCGAGGCCCGCTTCGCGGAGCAGTTGGCCGCCCGCGTCACGCGGGCCGAGGGTTTGCGCGAGATCGCGCGGGCGTTTCTGGACGGGGCCGGGATGACCGTGCGGGGCGAACTGGCGCGCGTCACGGGCCTCTCAAGGCCGGACGCGGGCTTGGGCAACCGCGCGCTCGTCAGGGAAGGCTACGCGGAGAGAGTCGGCGAGGGGGTCTACAGGCTGGCGGACTTCGGCGAACGGCTGCGGCGGCTCGACCTGTAGCCGCGCGCGAAAGCTTGTCGGGAGGTTCCCCGCCTTAAACTTTGTCGGGAGGTGGCGGCGAGGGGAGCCCGCGCGACTCGCCGCCGTCCGCCGCCGAGTCGCGCAGGCCGCGCTCGATGGCGGTGAGGTCGCGTTGATGCCGGGCCAGTTTTTCGCGCAACTCGTGGTCGACCTCTTCGCGGGCGTCCGATTCGGCGCGCGCGGTTTCGAGCGCGAGCGGCGTGTGGGCGCGCACGGCGCCGAGGCGGAGCAGCGCCACCTCGGTCTCGGCCTCGCTGGCGCGGCGTTCGGCGAGCGCCTCGATGGTTTGCAGGCGGGTCTCGATCTCGGCGTGGTGTTCGCCCGTCTCGCTGAGGATGCGTTCGAGGCGCGCGCGGTCTTTGCGTAAGTCATCTTCGAGCGCGGCCCGCCCCGAGGCTCGCAGCCGCGAGGCTTCGGCGAGCCGCCGGTCGACGGCCGCGGCGTCGCGGCGCGCGGCCGATTGCACGCGCACGGCCGTCAGTCGCGCCGCCAGCGTCTCGCGGTAGGCGTCGGCGAGCAGAGGGTTCTGCGCCTCCATCTCCTTGAGCGCGCGCCGCTGGGCGGGCGTCAGCTCGGGCGCGAACCACGACAGCTCGTCGGCCGTCACGCCGTCCGAGGCGAGCCGCTCGCGCAGGCGCTTCTGCCAGCGCCCGCGGTAGAGGACGACGAAGAGCGCGGCGAACAGCCCGACGAACGCGCCGACGCCGAGCGATGTCAGCGCGAAGAGCATCTGCTCGCCGACGTTCTCGGCCGCCGTGAAGTATCGGTAAAAGAAGTAGGCGGGCAGCGGCAGGGCGCAGACCGCGAAGGCCAGCCACGGCAGCCACCTGAGCAGCGCCGCCGTCATCCGGTCGCTGGCCGTCATCTTCCCGTGTCCACTCTGAGCCATGCGTGCCAAAAGGATTTTAGTTGTCAGCCGTCGGTAAAGACAGAAACTGATGACCGACAACCGGCGACTCCCGGTCGCGAATCAAAAATCAAAAATTAAAAATCTCGCCCGTGCAGCGGGGGCGGGCGAAAGGCTATAATAGCAGAGCCTTTATCTCCGCGTCGGACGACTTCGGGGGAAGCGATGAAGATGCTCGGTGGAAAGATGGCGGCGGCGGCCCTTTTGCTGGTGCTCGCCTGCGCGGGCGTCGCGCGGGGGCAGGGGGCGCGTGACGGGTCGGGGGAGGAGCGCGGCGGGGGGCGGCGCGAGGTGCGCACCGTGACCATCCCGGTCACGCTCCGCCTGCCCGAGCGGCCGGCGCCGTCCGAGCTTCAGTACCTCGGCAACCTTGAGGTGTTCGAGGACGGCGAGCGGCAGGAGATTCTCTCGACCCGCGCCGCGCCGCGCTCGCCGATGACGCTCGCCGTGCTCATTCAGGACGACCTCGTCTCCTCGGTCGCCAACGAGATCAGCGGCATCGCCGAGTTCATCCGCGGCCTGCCGCCCGACTCGCGCGTGATGGTCGGCTACCTGCGCGGCGGCTCGCTTCAGGTGCGGCAGAAGTTCACCAGCGACCTCGAACGGGCGGCCAAGTCGCTGCGCATCCCGGCCTCCTCGACGAGCGTCGCGCCTTACAACCCTTACACGCTGACGCGCGACGCGCTGCGGCGCTTCGAGGCGCAGCCCGTGGGCCGGCGCGCCCTGCTGCTCGTCAGCGACGGCGTGGACACCTCGCGCGGGCCGGAGAGTTCGACGCCGGCCACGAGCCTCGACCTCCAGCGGGCCATCACCGAGGCGCAGCGGCGCGGCGTCGCCGTCTACTCCATCTACGCGCCGACCGTCTGGGGCAACAGCAGCCTGCTCGCCGGCAACGGGCAGGGCTCCCTCAACCGGCTCTCGAACGAGACGGGCGGCCGCGCCTTCTTTCAGGGCATGGGCGCCCCGACCGGCTTCGACAACTACCTCGAAGACATCAACACGCTTTTGTCGAGGCAGTTCGCCCTCACCTACCTCTCGACGCACCCCGAGAAGGGCTTCCACCGCGTCCGCGTCGTCACCGAAGTCACCGAGGGAGAGATTTACCACCCGAGCGGCTACACCCGGTAGCAGAACAGCGGAGGCCCGCGCGCGGGCGGGGGCGCCTCAAGTTTAAAAGGCAGAAGTGGAGGACGAGGGCCACCGTGGCCCTTCGTCTTCCACTTCTGCCTTTCGCCTTGCCTGAGACGCCCGCGCCCGCGGGCGGGCCTCCGGGTGTCGCTTACCTTGCGCCCGCGTCGGCCGTCGTCCAGCGGCCGGGCGAGGGGGCCATCTGGCTGACGAGTTCGCGCAGGGCTTCGAGGTGGTTGTTGGTGAATTCGTACTCGGCCGCGCCGACGCGGGCCGTCACCTTGCGCGCGCGCGTGAGCTTGACGACCTCGGCGTAGGGGAGCGCGACGCGCGCGGCCTGCGCGCCGCCCTGCGAGCGGAAGCTGGCGTGGCGGGCCGCGTCGAGCGGCTGCCCGTCGTAGACGAGCGCGAGGCCCTGCCCGGCGTCGAGCCTCGCGGCCGGCGCGCCGGTGTAGAGAATCAGTTCGAGCGTCGGGGTCGCCGGCCGGCGTGGGTCTACGTGGACGAAGGAGGCCCCCATGTAGAGCGGGTCGGCCCCGCGCCCGAGCGCGTGCGGGTGTTCGAGCGTGGTGCGCGCGCCGCCGCGGCCGAGGCTCGTGACGATGCGGCCGTTATGCTTGAAGGGCGACGGCGGGGCCTTCGGGCAGAGTTGCTTCTTCTGCGCGGAGGCGGCCGGGACGAGGGAGAGAAGGATGATGGCGGAGACGAGCAGTCGGGAACTGGGACGCATGGGGGTTCCTCTCGGAGTTGAGCTTGAGGAGAGCTGTGTCGGCGACGAGGCCGGCCGGCGCGGGGAAGCAGCCGGACGGAGGCGAAACGGCAGAGACGTGCTGCGGTAACCTCAGTCGCTTAGGCATTCCGATTTGAAAAGGGTAAAGCGCGAAGGGCCTGACTCTGAAGCGCCTGCCGCCGCGCGAGGGAACGGGCGGCGAGGCGGGAGCGAGACTAGCATCAAACACGAAATATTTCCAGACCGGCTGCGGCACGCCACGCGCACCGGCGCTTCCGGGGCAGTCGCCCTGCGAAATCACTTAACGGTTGAAGAGGTGAACGTCTGCGGGAGAGCCGGCCGGGCCGGACAGGGCAAGGGCGCTCCACTTTCGCGGGAGCGCCCTTCGACTATAAACCAGAAGCCGCGGCCGATGATATTGCAAAATGGTTGTAATCAGATTGCGGCGGCGGACGGATGTCGGGGCCGGGGCCGGGTGAGGCGGTCTGTTTTTAACCCGACACCCGGCCCCGACACCGCTTTAGAATTTGAGCCGGTAGCGGGCGGTGACGCTGCGGCCGGGGCCGTCGATGCCCCAGCCGGGGGCGCGGTAACTCTTGTCGCCGATGTTCTCGAAATCGACCGTGATCTCGCTGCCCTCGCCGAAGCGGAAGCCGCCGCGGAGGTTGACGAGGCCGTAGCCGGGGATGGCCCTAAACAGCGGGGCCGAGTTGACGCCGACGCCGAGCACGCGGTCTTGCGCCTCGGCCAGCGTCTCGCCGGTCGCGATCAGGCGGCCGCCGGCCGAGCCGCACTGGCCCGTGTTGCCCGGCGTCGTCAGGCCGCGCACGCACGCGCCGCGGCGGAAGAAGTTCTGGATGTTGGCGCGCGAGCGCGCCGCGCCGGTGCGGCGGTCGGCGAGGTCGAGCGTCGAGAGCCGCGTCTGCCGGCCGGCCAGAGTGGAGTAGGCTTCGACCCAGTAGCGCGCGGCCGGCGGCTGGAAGCGCAGGCGGAGGAAGCCCATCTGCGCGGGGATGCCGGCCCCGCCGAGGTTGGGCGGCTCGCCCGTCTCGCGGTCGGCGGCGTGGACGAAGGTGTAGTTGCCGCCGAACGACCACGAGTCGGTCACGCGCCAGTCGGCCTCGTACTCGACGCCCTTCAGGCGCGTCCCGCCGAAGTTGGCCTGCACGAGCACGGGCGAGGCCGAGGCCGGGACGAGCACGGCCCCGCTCGGCAGTTGTTCCTCGATGACCTGACTGCCGAGGCGGACGCCGACCGCGCCGGGCGGGAGGATGAGCGTCTGGCGGACGATGGTGTTGCCGTAGTCGATGACGAACGCGGTGAACTCGGTGTCGAAGCGCCCGCGCCGGAAGCGGAGGCTGAAGTCGTAGTTGTTGCTCGTCTCGGACTTGAGCGGCGAGACGCCGACGCCGGTCGAGACGGCGGTGTCGTCGGCCGTCGAGCCGACGGTCGCGCCGAGGCCGAGCACGTCGGCGGTGGCGACCTGAAAGCCGACGCCGACGAGGCCGAGCGAGCCGAGGTTGGTGATGTTCGGCGCGCGGAAACCGCGGCTGTAGTTGAAGGCGAAGTTGAGGCCGCGCGCGGCCGTGACGACCGCGCCGATGCGGCCCGAGAAGTCGGCGACGCGCAGCGAGTCGTCGGGCCAGAGCGGCAGGCCGCCGACGACGGGGCTGTCCGAGGCGCGCGAACGATAAGAGCCGACGTTGTAGCGCAGCGCCCCGCTCAGGCGCAGGCGCTCGGGGACGGCCTCGAAAGAGTCCTGCACGTAGAGGCCGGCGAGGATGTAGCGCGCGGCGTCGGGGACTCGCGGGCGCACGACGGAGACGGCGTTCGTCGCCGGCTCGACGCTGAAAGAGGAGGCGTCCACGGAGTCGCGGTAGAGGTCGCCGCCGACGAGGAAGTTGTGGCGCGCCGAGAACTGCTTGTCGAGGAAGAAGCTGAGGCCGACGGCGTTCGTGCGCTCGTAGTCGTGCGTGACGGCGGCGAGCGGATTGCCCTGCCCGCCCTGATTGACGCGCTCCTCGCGCTGGCTGTTGAAAGAGACGGTGGCCGAGAGGCTGTCGAACGGCCCGACGTGCTGGCGGAAGTAGCGCAGGTAGCCGAAGTCGAGCATCAGGTTGCGGAGGTCGGCGACGAGGTTGCCGTCGCCGCCGAGCAGCTGGTCGTAGCGCCTGCCGCCGTCCTGCTGGCTGCGCAGGTAGCGGAAGCTAAACTGCTGGTCGTCGGTCGGCGCGAAGGTCAGGTGAATCAGGCCGCTGTACTGCGTGAAGGCCGTGTCGGTCAGGCGCGACTCGCCGGTGATGTCCGAGGGCAGGCCGAGGAAGCGCGTGATGGCCGAGTGGCTGTCGATGCCTTTGCCGGGGCGCAGCGTGTTGACGCGGCGGCCCGTCCCGCTCGCCAGAAGGCCGAAGCGGCGCGTGCCGTAGGTGACGACGGCGTTGCTGCCGAAGGAGAGGTCGGCGCTGGTGAAGAAGGTGTTGAACTCGCCGTTCACGCGCGGCTCGTCGAAGCCGAAGGCGGGCTGGCGCGAGATGAGCTGCACGGTGCCGCCGAGCGAGTCCGAGCCGTACTGCGCCGTGTTCGGGCCGCGCAGCAGCTCGACGGCGCTCAGGCCCGTCGGGTCGTTGAGGTTGAAGAAGGTGTTGATGCCGCCGCGCTGCGTCGAGGTGGTGTAGCGCACGCCGTCCACGTAGACGCCGACCTCGGTCAGCCCGCGCACGAGCACGGCGCCGATGGTCGGACTCGTCCGCTGCATGGCGACGCCGACCTCCTCGTCGGCCACCTGCGCGAGCACAGCGGTGGTGCGCTGCATGATGGCCTCCTCGGAGACGACGTTGATCTGCTGCGGCACGCGCGCCGGGTCGAGCGCCTGCCCGGTCTCGGCCGTCACCGTCACCTGCTCGGAGAAGACCTCCACGTCGAGGGTGAGGGTGAGGTCGGCGGTCGCGCCGGCCGCGACCGTGACGGGGGCGCGCAGGGCGGAGAAGCTCTTGCCCGAGGCGCGCACGACGTAGGAGCCGGGCGGCACGTCCTCGAAGCGGAAGCGGCCCTCGGCGTCGGCCGTCGCGGCCCGGAGCGGGGCCAGCTGCGGGCCGATGAGTTCGACCTGCGCGCCGCCGATCCCGGCCCCCGCCTTGTCAGCCACCACGCCCTCGACCCTCCCGCCCGCCGCGCCCTGCGCGCGGGCCTGTGCGGCGGGAAGCGACGACAGCAAGGCGACCGCCGCGAGGAGCGCGAACAAACGGAAGCCGCGCGCGCGTGAGAGAGACGACATGAGTCACAGACCTCCGGGCGAAATGGTCGAGGGAAAACGGGCCGCGGGGGAGTCGGGAATGTCCTGACGGAGTTTCGATGCGAAGTATAAACGCGGCGCCGGAGGAAAGACAACGGAGGGACTGGAGGGGAGGGAAGGAAGGGCGGCTAGAGGGTCTCGAACCCTCGACCTCGTGAGCCACAGTCACGCGCTCTAACCAACTGAGCTATAGCCGCCACACGGGAAAGCCGACGCGCAGAATATTACCGGACGGAGTCAGCGCTGACAAGTTCGCCCGGCCTCGGAAGCCGGCCCTAACCGACCTCGCCCTTCGTGCAGGATGCCCCCGGCACGGCTCGAACGTGCGACCCTCTGCTTAGAAGGCAGATGCTCTATCCACTGAGCTACGGGGGCGTGCGCTTCCGACCGGCGGGCCGCATGTTAGCACGCGGCCGCGCGCGCCCTCAAACCGGCCCGCGCGGCCGCAAAACACCGGTAAGGCGCGGGCGGGGTTGTGATAAAGTGCCGGCCATGATCAAGAGGGATCTGCCGCAGAGCAAACTCGTCCGGTGGCTCGGGCTGCTGGCCGTCACCATCATCGCGCTCTACCTGTGCTGGCTGATGCTCCAGCCCTTCATCGAGGTGCTGCTCTGGGCGCTCGTGCTGGTCATCGTCTTCTACCCCATCCACCGGCGCATCGAGGCCCGCCTCGGCCACCCCGGCTGGAGCGCCGCGCTCTCCTCGCTGCTCGTCATCGTCACCATCCTCGTCCCGCTCACGCTCATCACCGTCGCCGTCGTCCGCGAGATGACCGGCCTCGCGCAGAACTTACAGGCCAACGTCGAGGGGCTGCTCGACCCCAACTCGCCGGTCACGGGGCGCGTGCTCGGGTGGCTCGGGCAGTACGTGGACGTGAGTCAGTTGCGCTCGGCCGAGTCGCATCAGTTCGTCGCCGAGCGGCTCAGGAACCTGAGCGCGGCGATCGCCGGGCGCACCATCGGCTTCGTCGGCGGCCTCGTGGGCGTCGTCGTCGAAATCTTCTTCGTCATCTTCACGATGTACTACCTCTTCCGCGACGGCAAGAGCTTGCGGGCCGCGGCGCGCTCGGCGATGCCGCTCGAAGGGCCGAAGGCCGGCGAGATTTTCCTGCGCACGCGCGACGTGATCAGCGCGAGCGTCTACGGCGTGCTGGTGATCGCGACGATTCAGGGCGTGTTGGGGGGCTTGGCCTTCTGGGCCGTGGGGCTGCCGTCGCCGCTGCTCTGGGGCGTGGTGATGATCTTCCTCTCGATGATCCCGATGGCCGGGGCCTTCGTCGTCTGGGTTCCGGCGGCGCTCTACCTTCTGGCCACGGGGCACTGGGTCGCGGCCCTCATTTTGGCCGTCTGGGGCGTGCTCGTCATCGGCTCGGTAGACAACTTCCTGCGGCCCAAACTCGTCGGCGAGAGGACGCGCCTGCACGAACTGCTCATCTTCTTCTCGGTGCTCGGCGGCCTACAGGTCTTCGGCGTGCTCGGCCTCGTGCTCGGCCCCGTCATCGTCGCCATCGCCATCGCCCTGCTCGACGTTTTGCGGCAGGCCGACGACCCTCCGGGGCCGGACGCCCCCGGCGAGCAGAGTCTTTTCGAGGAACAGTCGGAGTTGCGGCAGGTGCCCGAAGGCGGCTCCTGAAACGGGAGGCAAGCCGGGCGCGGGAAAGGAAGCGCCCGCCGACCTTAAACGAGGTCGGCGGGCGCTTTCGGGAAAAGCCGGAACGGCAGACGGGCCGTTCTACGCGGCGTTGTTGAAGGTTTCGGCGAAGACGCGGCGGCCGTTCAGGGCGTCGTCGATGATCTCGCGCACCGCCGCCACGTCCGGGTTCACGTCCATCCGGTCGCACGCGCGCAGGTGGCGCACGATGCCTTCGGTCGCGATGGTGAGGGGTGCCCCCACCAGCTTCGAGTAGCGGCGCGCCTGAATGTGGTCAATCATCTTGAGCCGCTCTGCCAGCGGAAGTGTCTCAGTTGCAATCACTTTTCGTCAGCTCCTTCTATCTCTCCGGCTCCCGGGGAAATTTTTGACGGGAGGCGCTGTTATTAGGTCAGAATTTAGATGCAAGGGACAATTTCCGGGATGCGATTCGATTACATTACCCAGAAATTTCACGCAAACCGGCCCGCTTGTTCTTTCACCCAACACCTTGTGAGCGTCATGCGGCATCCGGGAAAAGCGGGATATTACATGAATTTAGCCGAAAATTCTAGACATTTTTTTGGCCCGCCGCGGGGCGACGGGGGCGGGGCGCAGCGCGGGCCGCGGCGTACGGCTAACCCTTTGAGTGTTCGTAATTTGCGGGGAGCGTGCGGCGGGGGCGGGCGACAAAAAGACCGCTTCGACGTGAGAACAGGCGGGGGCGCATTCTCAGGCCGAGCGGTCTCTTCTGCGGGTACGTAGAAAAAATGACGTACTGTCGGGAAGCGCGCGCTACTTTTTCGGCACCACCGTGTCCTTCATGGACTTGCTCAGGCGGAATTTGAGTGTGGTTTTGGCCGGAATCTGGATCGTGTCGCCGGTCTGCGGGTTGCGCCCCTCGCGGGCCTTACGCTCGGACAGGACGAGTTTGCCGAAACCCGGCAGGGCGAATTCACCGTTCTCCTTCACTTCGCGGCTGGCAAGGTTGGAGAGTTCCTCGAAAATCTCCTTCACCTGCGCCCGCTTCAACTCGAAACGCTCGGCGAAGTGGTTAACCACTTCGGACTGTGACATGCGCTTTTTTCCTGCTTTCGTCGCCATGGGCTGCTGTCAAAACCTCCTGTGAAACGGGAAGATGGTCGAAAAGCTCGCCAGCACATATATCACACCGGGCGGTCTCAAGTCTCGGCAAAAATGGGATATTTTAGCTAAATCCCAAGAAAAAACGCGCTGGGCCTGTCCCGCGGGTCGGCGGGGCGTGGAAATCGGCCGGCGGGCCGCGAGGCCCGTGTCAAATCAACCCGGACGCCCGGCCTTCAAGGTCTGCGGCCGCCCCCGTCTTTCGCGCGCGTCAGGATGTCTATGCGGAGTTGGAGCCAGTCCATCCCGCCGGGCGTCTCATAGTCGTGCGCCGAAAAGTAGGTGACTGAAGTCCCGGCCTTGACCGCGAACCTCGCCTCCCGCTTCTGGTAGACGACGCGAACGCCCCGGCCCGCGCCGACCTCCTCAAGGTCGCGCGTGACGGCGCGGGCCTGCCTCTCCGCCTCTTCCGCCCAAGATGAAGCCATAGACGCCTCAGCGCGCCGTCGGGGCCGCGGCCGCGTCCACGCTCACGCCCGAGGCCGGCACGGCCCCGTGCCGCGTGAGCACTTCGAGGATGGGTTCCAGCTTGTCGTAGAAGACGACGACGACCTCGCCCTCGCCCATGCCGCGCAGCGCATCCTCGAAGGCGGCCACCTCGTCGAGCACGACCTCGCAGCGGCCGCCGGGCGCCTCCTCGTTGATGACGCGGCAGAGCAGGCCCGCCACCTCGCCCTTTTCGCGGCCGCGCAGGTCTTTGTCCTCCTTGACGATGATGCGCTGAAAGCCGCGGGCGGCGACCCGCGCCGCCTCTTCGACCACGCTGTCGTCGCGGTCGCCGGGCACGCCGACGATGGCCGTCACGTGCCGCGCCTGCCAGCGCGCGGCCATGCGGCAGACCGAGGCGAAGGCTTCCGGGTTGTGACCGTAGTCCACGAAGACGTGGCCGCCGCCGACGCGGTAGAGGTTGGCGCGGCCGGGGTTCTGCGCGTCGTTACGGAAATTTGAGAGCGCGGCGGCGACCTGCTCGCGCGACGCGCCGACGGCGCGGGCCGCCGCGGCGGCCGCCAGAGCGTTCGCCACCTGAAAGTCGGCCGCGCCGTTCATCGTCGCCGGGATGCACGCCGCCTCGACGAGCGGGCGCGACTCGCCGCCCTCGGCCTCGACGAGCCAGCCGCCGCGCGCGAGGTAGGCCGTGCCGCCCGCGGCCAGATGTTTAGAGACGACGGGGTTGTCCTCGCGCATCGAGAAGAAGACGAACCGCTTCGGCACGCGGGTGACGGCCTCCTTCTCGGGCAGCGCGGCGAGCCGCTCGTCGTCGGCGTTTAAGACGAGCGTGCCGCCCGCGCGGACGCGCTCGGCGACGAGCGACTTGATCCAGAGCAGGTCTTCGACCGACTCGATGCCGTCCTGCCCGATGTGGTCGGCGGCGACGTTGGTCATCACGGACACGTCCGACCAGTCGTAGCCGAGGCCCCGGCGGACGATGCCGCCGCGCGCCGTCTCAAGGACGGCCACCTCGACGGCGCGGTCGCCGAGGACGGTGCGCGCCGAGTGCGGCCCCGTCGTGTCGCCCGAGACGACGCGGCGGCCGCCGAGGTAGATGCCGTCGGTCGTCGTCGTCCCGACCATCAGGCCGGCCTCGGTCAGGATGTGCGAGATCATGCGCGTGACGGTCGTCTTGCCGTTCGTGCCGGTGACCGAGACGATGGGGACGCGCGCGGGCGCGCCTTCGGGGAAGAGCATCTCGACGATGGCCCCGCCCGCGTCGCGCGCCCGGCCCTCGCTCGGGAAGTGGTGCATGCGCAGGCCCGGCGCCGCGTTGAGTTCGATGACGCCGCCCTTCGACTCGGGCACGGGCGCGGCGATGTCTTCGAGCACGAGGTCCACGCCGCAGATGTCGAGGCCGGCGACGCGCGCCGCGCGCTCGCACAGCGCGCGCACGCTCGGGTGCAGTTCGTCCGTCACGTCGCGCGCCGTCCCGCCCGTCGAGAGGTTCATCCCGGCGCAGAGCATGACCGTCTCGCCCGCGGCCGGGACGTGTTCGAGCCTCACGCCCGACTTCTCCATGAAGGCCTGAAGGATCGGGTCGATCCTGATCTTCGTCAGCGCGCTCTCGTGCCCCTCGCCGCGCAGCGGGTGGTTGTTCTCGATCTCGATCAGCTCGCCGACCGTGTGCTCGCCGTCGCCGCGGACGTGGCAGGGCACGCGCTCGCTGGCCGCGACGACGCGGTAGTCCACGACGAGCACGCGGTAGTTGCGCCCCTCGAACATCTCCTCGACGAGCACCTCGCGCGAGAACTCCTGCGCGAAGCGGAAGGCGCGCGCGACCTCGTCCGGCTCGGAGAGGTCGAGCGAGACGCCCTTGCCCTGACGCCCGTCCAGAGGCTTGACGGCGACCCGCGGGCCGACCTCTTGAAGCGCGCGGGCGGCCTCCTCCTCGGTCGAGGCGACGCGGCCGCGGGGCACGGGGATGGAGAACTTGTCGAGCCGCTCTTTGGCGGCGTCCTTGTCGCCGGCCAGCTCGACGCCGATGACGCCTGTCGCGTCGGTCATCGCCGACTGGATGAGGCGGAGGTGTTTGCCGTAGCCGAGCTGCACCGTGCTGTGGGCGTCCTCGCGCGACCACGGGAGGCCGCGCCGCTCGGCCGCGTCCACGATGGCGCGCGTCGAAGGCCCGAGTTCGCTGCGCGCCGCGAGTCGCTTGGCCTCTTCGACCATCTGCGCGACGGGGAAGTCGCCGCCGGCGATGACCGCCTCGACGAGTTCGACCGCGGCGGCGAGGAGGCGGCGCGCGGCCTCCTCGGCCTTGTGCTCGACGACGACGTTGTAGAGGCCGGGGCGGCCCGCGTAGCGAGTCTTGCCGTGGTTGCCGCCGACGCCGGCCAACTGCATCAGCTCGATGGCGACGTGCTCGACGACGTGGCCGGCGTAAGTGCCTCCGCGCAGGCGTTCGAGGAAGCCGCCCGGCCGGCCCAGCGCGCAGTGGTGTTCGGCGAGGCCGGGCAGGATGTCGGGCAGGCGCTCGACGAGGTTGGGCATCTCGTAGCTCTCCTTCTCGGTCAGAGCTTCGAGGTCAAGCCTCATCAGCAGCGCGGGCCGGTGAGTGTACACGTTCGGGCCGGCGAAGGTTCGGAATTGCTCGACTCGCATATCTCTTAAAGGTGCGGTGGGGGAGACCCCGGAAGAAGTAGTTGGGCCGCCGTGGGCGACGGCCCGTAGGCTCTTTGAGTCAGGTCGGCAGGGTTCGCCGCTTCGGTCGGGTCAGTAGAGTTCGCCGCCGCCT
>DATMVI010000634.1:0-3966 GCA_035563275.1 Pyrinomonadaceae bacterium | reverse complement strand
CCGCGGCTCCCACGCCCGCGGAGGCCGCGGCGGCCGTCGCGTCGGCCCTGCTGCTCGCGCTCGCCTTCCCGGACTTCGGCCTGTGGCCGCTCGCGTGGGTCGGCCTCGTCCCGCTCCTCTTCGCCGTCGCGGCGAGGCCGCGAGCGCCGCAGGCGTTCGTCCTCGGGTGGCTCGCCGGCACGCTCTTCTTCTACGTCACCTGCCACTGGCTGACCTACCCGATGATCCGCTACGCGGGCATCCCGCCGTGGCTCGCGTACCCGCTGCTCTTCCCCGTCACGCTCGTGGCCGGACTCTTCCCGGCGCTCTTCGCGGCGGCGCTCGCGCGCGTCTGCTCACGCCGGGGCGCGGCCGCGCTCTTCCTCGCGGGGCCTCTGTGGGTCGCTTCGGAGTGGGCGCGGCTGGGCGTCATCGGCCAACTGTGGAACGCGCTCGGCTACTCGCAGGCCGAGAGGCCGGAGTTGATTCAGGCGGCGAGTTTCGGCGGCGTCTACGCCGTCAGCTTCCTGCTGGTGACGACGAACGCCGCGCTGGCCTACGCGCTGCTGAGGCGGGACGCGCGCGCCGCGGTCGTGTCTGTCGTCGCGCTGCTCGCGGTCGCGCTCGCGGTCGCAGGCTTCTCGCGGGGCGAGGCTGAGAGCGGCGCCGCCGCGCCGGCCGCCGTCGTCATCGCCGTGCAGCCGAACGTCATCCCCGACTTCAAACGCCCCGCGGCCGAGTACGAAGCGCTCCGCAGGTCGCACTTCGCTTTGAGCGCCGCCGCGCTGCGCTCGCTCGACGCCGCGCGCGCTTCGGGCGGGGGCGACGCGCCGGGCGCGGTTGTCGAAGGCGGCGCCGGCGCGAACGACTCCGCCGGAGGCGCTGACGTTTTCGCCGTCGGGGCCGACGCGGCCTTCGGCGTCGGCCTCTCGCGCGCGGAGCTGGCGCGTCTGCCGCGCGTCGTCGTCTGGCCCGAGTCACCGATGAACTTCTCGTTCGCGACCGACGCGCGCTTCCGCGAGGAGGTGGCGCGCTTCAACCGCGGGCACCGGACTTCGCTCATCTTCAACTCGATGGAGCCGGTGCCCGAGGGCGGCGACTACAACGCGGCCGTGCTCGTAAATGAGGAGGGTAGGCTCGCCGTTCAGTATGATAAGATTCGCCTGCTGCCGTTCGGCGAGTACGTGCCCGTGCCCTCGTGGGTGCCCGGCGCGAACTTCATCCGCGGCGTGGTCGGCGACTTCACGCCGGGCACGCGCTACGCGCTGATGCCGCTCGGCGGTGACGCGGGGCCGCGGGCCGGGGTCTTCATCTGCGTCGAGTCGGCCTACCCGTCCATCACGCGCCGCTTCGCGCAGGAGGGCGCGGACGTGCTGATTGAAATCACCAACGACGCCTATCAGGGCGACACGGCCGTGCTCAGGCAGCATCAGGCCAACGCCGTCTTCCGCGCCGTCGAGACCGCGCGGCCCGTGCTGCGGGTCACCAACACGGGGCTGACGGCGCGCGTCACGCCGCGCGGGCGCTTGCTCGACGCGGCCGCGAAGTTTCGCCCGGCCGTCCGCGTCTGGGCGGCGGCGCGGGCCGCGGGCGGCCAGACTTTTTACGTGAGGCACGGCGACCTCTTCGCCGCGCTCTGCGCTTTGACGAGCGCGCTCGCGCTGCTCCTGACGCTCAGGCGGCGGCCCGCCCTCAGGCGGTAACTTTTTTGTCGAGAGGTGGAGATGATCGAGACTTTAACGCTACAGGATTTGCGCGCGAGCGCCGACGAGTTGCGCTCGCGGGTCGAACAGCTCGGGAGGTTTCTTTGATGTAGCCGCGAAGCGCGCGGAGCTGCAAAGGCTCGAAGCGCGCGCCTCCGAGCCGGACTTCTGGAGCGATCAGGAGGCCGCGCAGAAAGTTTTGCAGGAGCGCAGCCGCGTCGAGCGCGTCATCCGCCGGCAGGAGGGTTTCGAGTCGGCGCTGGCCGACGCCGAGGTGCTCTTCGAGTTCGCCGAGGAGGACGAGGCGAGCGCGAAGGAGTTGCGCGCGCTGGTCGCGCGGCTCGGACGCGAAGTGGCGCAGGCCGAGACCGAGATGCTTCTGGCCGGCGAGAATGACGCGCGCAACGCCATCTGCACCGTCCACCCCGGCGCGGGCGGCACCGAGTCGCAGGACTGGGCCGAGATGCTCCTGCGGATGTATTTGAAGTGGGCCGAGCGGCGCGGCTTCAAGACCGAGGTGCTGGAGTACCAGCCGGGCGAGGAGGCGGGGCTCAAGAGCGCGACCTTCCGCGTCGAGGGCGAATACGCCTACGGGCTTCTGGCGGCCGAGGCCGGCGTCCACCGCCTCGTGCGCATCTCGCCCTTCGATCAGGCGGCGCGGCGCCACACCAGCTTCGCCTCGCTCTTCGTCTCGCCCGAGATAGACGAGGACATCGAGGTCGAGATCAACGACAAGGACTTGAGAGTCGACACCTACCGCTCGACCGGCGCGGGCGGCCAGCACATCAACACGACCGACTCGGCCGTGCGCATCACGCACCTGCCCACGGGGATCGTCGTCGCCTGCCAGAACCAGCGCTCGCAGCACCAGAACCGCGCCGTGGCGATGCAAGTCCTGCGCTCGCGGCTCTACGAACTCGAACTCGAAAAGCGGCAGGCCGAGACGGCCGCGCTCGAAGCCAACAAGGCCGACATCTCCTTCGGCTCGCAGATCCGCAACTACGTGCTCGCGCCCTATCGTCTGGTTAAGGACGCGCGCACGAAGGTCGAGCGCGGCGACGTGGACGCGGTGCTCGCCGGCGACCTTGACGACTTCATCAAGGCGTACCTGCTCGCGCGCCGCGCGGCGTAACAGAGGGTGTCGGGTGACGGGTTGAAGCGGCCTGCCTTCCCCGTCACCCGACACACGGAACCCGGCACCTGCTTCCGGAGGCTTATGGCAACCACTCAGACCGATGTTCGGATGAGGCCGGCGGGCGGCGTCAGCGCGCCGCGCAACACGAGGCGCAACGAGATCGTCGCCATCGCGCTCTTCGCGCTGGCGGCGCTGTTGGCGCTGTGCCTCGCCTCCTACAACCCGGACGACCCTTCGTGGAGCAGCGCGGCCGAGGGCGGCGCGCGCAACTGGGTGGGGCGCGCCGGGGCGAACGTCGCCGCCGCGCTCTTCCAGAGCTTCGGGCTGGCCGCCATTCTGCTGCCGCTGCTGCTGCTCGCCGCCGCGTGGCGCCGCTTCCGCACGCGCCGCATCCACGCGCCGCTCACGCGCGTCATCGGGCTGGCCGCGCTCACGCTCGCGGCCGCCGCGCTCTGCGCGCTCTACGTCGAAGACCCGCTCGTTGACCGCAGCTTCAACGCGGGCGGCGTCGTCGGCGTGCTCGCCGCCGAGAGCTTAAAGGGCGTGCTCAACACGGTCGGCGCGACCGTGCTGCTCGCGGCCGCCGCGGCGGTCGGCCTCCTTCTCGCCACCAACTTCTCCTTCGTCCGCGCCTACGAGCGGACGGCCGCGGCGCTCGCCAACCCTTCGGGCGCGTTCCGCCGCACGGTCGAGCGCGTGAACCTCTGGCGCGAGGCGCGGCGCGCACAGCGCGAGGCGAGCATCGAGATGCGACGCGAGGCGCGGGCCGCGCGCGAGCGCGAGGAGGAGGAGCAGCGCCGACTCGCCGAGGCCGCGGAGGTCGCCGCGCCGATCATCTCGGCCAAGCGCGCCGCGGGCGCCGAGGCCAAAGGCTCTGCCGCCTCCGCTCTCAAGCGCGCGGCCGTAGCCGCCTCGAACGCGCCCGAGCCGACTTCGCGCGAGCAGGAGATTCTGGCGCAGCTCGCGCAGGCCGAGGCCGAACTGGCCTCCATCGTCCCGCAGCCGACCGTCTCGAAACCCGAATCAACCGCGGTCGCGCGCGCGTCGTCACCATCAACCTCTGACGCGAGCCCCGCGCCTCCGGCGAAGCGCACGGCCGCCGCACGCCAACCCGCGCCCGCCGCGGACGAGAGCGAGGTGCCGGACGTT
>DATMVI010000633.1:0-5249 GCA_035563275.1 Pyrinomonadaceae bacterium | reverse complement strand
GCAGGGGGCGCTGCTGATGCTCCTGCTGGTCGGGGTGGTCGCGGCCGTCCGTTACGAGCACTTCCTGACCGCGGAGAATCTGGCGAACGTGCTGCGCCAGAACAGCGTGCTCGGGCTGGCCGCCCTCGGCATGACCTTCGTCATCCTCACGGGCGGCATCGACCTCTCGGTGGGGGCGCTCGTCGCCGTCGCGGCCGTGGTCGGCGCGGGCCTCGCCGGGCAGGGGACTTTCGTCGCCGTCGCGGCCGGCGTCGCCGCCGGGGCCGCGCTCGGGCTGACGAACGGGGTGCTGATCGCGAGGGCGCGCATCCAGCCGTTCATCGTGACGCTGGCGATGATGATCGCGGCCCGCGGCGCGGTGCTCATTTACACGGGCGAGAGGTCTGCGGGCGTCCCGCCGCAGGCGGCCGGCTTCCGGCAGTTGGCGCGCGGCGAGGTCGATCTGGGCTTCGTCGGGCTGCCCTACCCGGTGCTGCTGCTCGCGCTGGCCTTCGCCGCCGGCTGGCTCGTGCTCAACTACACGCGCTTCGGCCGCCACGTTTATTCTCTGGGGGACAACGAGGAGGCGGCGCGGCTGATGGGCCTGAACGTCGGCCGCGTGACGATGGGCGTCTACCTGCTGAGCGGCGCGCTGGCGGGGCTCGCGGGCGTGCTCGACGCCTCAAGGCTCGGCTCGGGCCGGCCCGTGGCGGGGACGGGGCTGGAGTTGGACGCCATCGCGGCCGTCGTCGTCGGCGGGACGCTGCTGACGGGCGGGCAGGGCGGCGTCAGCTCGACGCTGGTCGGAGTGCTGCTGCTCGGCGTCATCCTCAACATGCTGACGCAGGAGAACGTCAGCCCGTGGTGGCAACTGGTGCTGCGCGGCGTCATCCTCCTCGCCGTCGTCGTCGTCCAGAACCGCCTGAGCAAAAAGGCGTGAAGAGAAGTCGTCGGCCGTCAGTAAAGGCAAAAACTGACGACCGGCGGGCGACGACGATTGACGATTTTCGATTCACGATTTACGGTTTTACCGTGATGCGTTACGGCCGAGGGGAGATCGAGGGGTTCGTGCGGCGGGTGCTCGACGACGGCTTCTGCGTGCTGCCGGGGCACTTCCCGCGCGAGACGATGGAGGCTTGGCGCGCGGAGTTCGCGCCGCTGCTCGCGCGCCACATCGAGCGCGAGGGCCACCTGAAGAACCGCGGGCCGGGGCGTTACTACGTGACGCTGCCGTTCGTCCCGCCCTTCGCCGACCCGCGCGTCTACGAGGACGACGACGTGCTGGCGGTGGTGCGCGCTCTGGTGGGCGAGGACGCCGTGCTTCATCAACTCGCGACCGACACGCCGCTGCGCGGGTCGGAGTATCAGGACACGCACCGCGACGCGCCGCCCCTCTTCCCCGAGACCGGGCGGGAGACGCCGCCCTTCCAACTCGCCGTCAACTTCCCGCTCGTGGACGTGACTTCGGAGAACGGCCCCTTCGAGCTGGCGCGCGCCACGCACATGCTCCCGAAGGCCGAGGGGCTGCGGCGCATCGAGGCGGGCGAGGCCAGACTTGAGCCGCTGTTGATGAAGGCCGGCGACGTGATGATCCGCGACGTGCGCGGCCTGCACCGCGGCACGCCGAACCGCACCGGCGAGCCCCGCCCGATGGTCGTCCTCGGCTACAGCCGCCGCTGGCTCTTCCGCCCCGAGGTCTCGATCCGCGTCCCCCGCGCCACCTACGAGACGCTCTCGGAGCGCGCGCGCTTCCTGCTCCGCTTCAACCCCGTCGTCGAAAGCCCCGACGAGGAAGGCGGGGAAGTCTACCAATCGTTCGCTTACTGAAAGGGGCGCGGCGGCAACGTCGCGCGGTCGCCGCCTTGCGAAAAGTAAACTGCCTCGGCCTGCCGAACTGCCTGCTGCTGTCGAACGGAACCGTCGAGGTCGCCGTCACGACGGACGTGGGGCCGCGCGTCGTCCGCTACGGGTTCGCCGGCGCGCCGAACGTGCTCGGCGAGTGCCCGGAGGCGTCGGTGCGGACGGAGTGGGGCGAGTGGAGGCCGTGGGGCGGCCACCGCCTGTGGGCCGCGCCCGAGGCGATGCCGCGCAGCTACGCGCCCGACGACGCGCCGGTCGAGGCCGCGGGCGCGGGCGAGCGCGGCGTGCGGCTGGTGCCGCCGCCGGAACGCCAGACCGGGTTGCAGAAAGAGTTGACCGTCGAGCTCGACGCCGGGGGCAGCGGCGTGACGCTGACGCACCGCCTGACGAACCTCGGCGCGTGGCGCGTCGAGGTCGCGGCGTGGGCGCTCACCATCATGCGCGGCGGCGGCGAGGCCCTCGTGCCGCAGGAGCCTTACGGGCCGCACCCCGAACACCTGCTGCCGGCGCGCCCGCTCGTGCTCTGGCCCTACACGGACTTGACCGACCCGCGCCTGCGCCTCGGCCGAAAGCTCATACGGCTGCGCGCCGACGCCGCCCGCCCCGAGCCGAACAAGCTCGGCGTCGCCAACAAGCAGGGGTGGGCCGCGTACGTGATCGACGGCACGCTCTTCGTCAAGCGCTTCGGCCACGAGGAGGGCGCGGCTTACCCCGACCTCGGCTGCAACAACGAAATCTTCACGGCCGGCTCCTTCATCGAGGTCGAGTCTTTGTCGCGGCTCACGCCGCTTGAGCCGGGCGAGTCGTTCGAGCACGTCGAGCGCTGGACGCTTCACAAAGACTTCGCGCCGGGCGACGCCGACGAGGACGTGGAGGCCGCCGTCAGAGCGGCGTTGGGGCAGCGCGGCGGGGCCTGAACGCGGCGCCGGGAGTCGGGCCGCGGCCGCGCCGGCGCGAAAAAACTTCTAGTGTCTAACGTTAGACAGACGGCACCCGCCGCTTGGTATATCTTCCGTCCGCTTAGACTCTCCGGCTTCGCGGCGTTCCCCGCGGGGCCGATTCCGGAAGCGCGGAGGCTGCCGCCGGCCTCCCCTCATCGTGGCAAGTTTCTCGCCGGGCAGCGCCCCGGCCGCCGCCCCCGGCGGGCCGCGCCGTGACGCCGACCGGGCTGCGATCACCTGCCGCCTCACGCGTAAAGAGAGACCAGAATTAAGCCCCGCCGCCGTCCGCAGCGGCGGCGCTTTATAGCAACACAACCTCCGCCGCCTTAAGGCGCGAGATGCGTCGCGTAACCGCCCGCATCCCGGCGCGTGCCGCGGCAGTAGCTCAACCTTTACTTACCGGGGCCGGCGCGCGCCGCGCGCTCCTCACCCGGCCTCAAACCGCCCTGCTCAGGATGAATTCTGCGCCGGAAGCCTTCCGGCGCGCCGGCCCGCCCCTCATGGCGGGGCAGGGCCGGCGCGCGCTCGAACGGCCTGCGCCTCGCGCCCGCTCGCGTCCGGGGGCGGGGCCGGCTCGCTCCAAGCTCTAAGTCTGTCAGGAGAGAACCAAATGAGAAAGGCAGTAGTCGCTTTACTGGTTTTGGTCGGGCTGGCCCTGACCGTGATTCTGGCCGGGGGAGGAATCTCAGCCATTACGCGGGCCGTGCAGGCCCAAATCGATCCGCCGCCGCCGGGCTCGATCAGCGAGATGGCGCAGCGGGCGAGCACCAACGGGGAGTTGATCGTGACGAGCCCCATCTCGGTCGCCCACGACGACGTGGAAGGGTTCGACGAGGCGCGGGCGCACCTCACGGTGCTCGTCGCGCGGGCGGTCTCCAGCCAGAGCGTCGCCACCAGCCCCTACAACATCGAGACGTGGTTCAGGCTCACGGTCACGGAGACCCTGTCGTCGCAGCCGGCCTACAAGTGCGTCGGCGGCCTCTGCGCGCCCCCGGCCGGCGTGGCCCCCCCGGCGGCCAACGAGATGCTGCTGGCGAAGGCCGGCGGCAGCCTGATCCGCAACGGCGTCACGGTGAACATGCAGTGGTCGGACTTCCCCGATTTCACGGACGGGCAGAGCTACGTGCTGTTCATCGACTACGACGCGGCCGCGAGGGTGGGCGTCCCGGCCATCGGCCCGGTGGGGGTCTTCGCCGTCGACGCCTACGGCAAGTTGACCCCGGTGCTTCAGGCCGACACCGGCCTCAAGGCGGACCTCGCCGCCCGCTTCGCCAACGACCTGAATCAGCTCAGGGCCACCCTCAACCCCCCCCCGGCGCCCACCTGCGACCCGGTTCAGGAACAGAATTGCTACAACTGGGGCGGGGACTGGAATCCGAGCACCTGCATCTGCGCCAACATGGATCCGTGCATACGGTTCCCGTGGAAGTGCGACCCGATGACGTACTGAGCGCCAGCGCGAAGAGGGAGTGAAACATGAGGATCAAACTGTCAATTCTGTCGGCCATGATTCTGGCTCTTGCGCTTTCGCCGAGCGTTTACTCAGACTGCCCGAACTGCCACAAGAACCAAATCCCGATGACGGGGCACGGGGCCGCGCCCGACGGCTCCGGGCGTCTGAAACTGAACGTGCAGATCGATTCGTCCTTCAACGACTCGCCGGGCACGACCAACAGCAACATCTGGAACGGGGTGCGCGACGCGCGCACCGACTGGAATAACGCGACGCAGACCGGGACGCCGACCGGGCAGGCGACGAACTACTACTTCGACGAGGCGCAGTCGGCGGCCTCGTCGGACGTGGACATCCGCATCGTGATGGGCAACCCGGGGGCCGGGAATTTCGCGCAGGCGACCGCGACGAACCACGGCGGCGGGAACGTCGGGCCGCCCTACACCATCACGCTCCCGCCGGACGCGAAGAACTGGGGGCTGGATAAGCTGAGGGCCGTCATCTCCCACGAACTCGGCCACACCATCGGCCTGTCGCACGCCTACAAGAAGTTCCAGACGTGCGGCAACACCATCATGAACAACGGGACGCCCAAGGGCGCCATCACCGGCTCGGTCCAGCCGAAGGACGTGACGGCCGCCAACAAGCAGTACAACAACCGCGCGGCCTGCACCGACAACTTCGGCGACGGCCCGCACATGACCGGCGGCGGCGGCGGCTACACGGAGCCGACCCCGTGGAGGTACACCCCGACCTGCTATTACTTCTGGGACGCGGTGGACTACTACTACTGCTACGACGGCTGCCGGTACGCGTTCACCGTCTACTACCTGACAGACTCCTTCTGCTTCTAGCGGGCGGGGGACGGAAGCTAAATTCATCGTGGAGGTTCTACTTGTGATGAGAAGAAACGTGGGGATTAAACTTTTCGCCCTCGCGGCCGTCGCCGCCCTCGTCGTCGCCGCCGCGCTCGCCGTCAAGTCCGGCGCGGCGAAGCGGCAGGCCGCCGTGCTGTC
>DATMVI010000632.1:0-3681 GCA_035563275.1 Pyrinomonadaceae bacterium | reverse complement strand
GCCGGGCGGCGGCGGCCGCGCTGTTGCGGCGCAGGGCGACTTCGCCGAGGCCGACGTGCGCCCACGCGAGCGTGGCCGGCGTGGGGAGCGGCGCGTCGAGGGCGGCGCGGAACTCGCGCGCGGCGTCGTCGAGCCGGTTCTGTTCGAGCAGGGCGCGGGCGAGCACGACGCGGGCCTCGCCGCTCGCCGGGAAGCGCGCGAGGGCTTCGCGGGCGAGCGCCTCGGCTTTGGCCGGGGCCTGCGCGAGCTGGATGCGCGCCTGCTCGACGGCCTCGTTGGGGCCGGGCGCGGCCGGCACGATGTCGTTGGAGAAGTCGAGCTGCGGGTAGAGCTTTTCGGGGTCGACCTCGACGCGGACGATCTTCGAGGCCGTCTTGAACTGCGCCTCGCCGAAGTCTTTGGCCGGGATGCGCGCCGTCGCCTGCACGCGCTCGCCGCGGTCGGTCGTCGCCTGCACGGTGACCTCCACGTCGAACGAGCCGGTGTTGCGCAGGTTCGAGGCCCAGCCGCCGGCCTTCGGCTGCGGCAGGCCGACGAGCAGGTCGGTGTCGGTCGGCTGGTCGAAGAGCGCGGCGAAGGTGTTGGAGGCGCGGTCGCCGCCGGCCTCGACCAGTCGCGCGCGCAGGGCCGAGAGGCTGACGGACTTGCCCTCGCCGGGGGCGAACTGCGCGCGCAGGGCCGAGAGGAAAGCCTCCCGGCCGACGGCGTTCATCACCAGCCGCCACGCGAGCGCGCCCTTGTTGGCGGCCGCGTTGAAGTAGGTCTCGTAGGCCGGCGTCAGTTGCGCGAGCGGGGCGTCGCGGCGCGCGACGGGCGCGTAGAGCAGGGCCATCCGCATCCGCTCGGCGTCGGCCGTCTCCCGGCCGAACTGCTGTTCGATGAAGAGCGTGGTGAGGAAGCGCGTGAGGCCTTCGCGCACCGCGCCCGCGCCCTCGGCCGCGACCGGCGTCGCGCCGCCGACCCACATCCGCGCGACCGCGTCGCCGATCTGCACGGCCGTCACCGAGTCGATCTTCGGGCGGCGGAAAGCGGCGTGGTCGAGCAGGACGGTGCCGCCCATGTCGAAGCCCGCGCCGCGGCGCACGCCGACGAGGCGGAAGGGGCTGTCGGGCGCGGGGCCGAGCACCGAGGCGTAAAAGGCTCGCGCCGCCGCGGCGAGGTTGATTAAGCCTTCGGCTTGGCGGCGCTCGTCAGCGCCCGCGCCGGCGCGCAGCAGCGCCGCGACGCCGCGCGCCTCGCCCGCGCCCTCGACCGTCTCCCAGCGGCCCGTCAGGAAGAAGGGCTGCGCGTTCAGAGTCTGCTCGAAGGAGTTCGCGCCCGCCGACCGGCCCGCCGAGACGACCGCCTCGCCGGCCGCCAGCCCGTTGACGGTCAGGCGGAAGGGCGCGTAGTCGGCCCCGCGCTGCGCGACGGGGGAGTTGGGGGTCGGGTACCAGAACGAGAGCGGGAGGAACTGCAAGCCCTCGGCCGAGACGGTGGCGAGGCCGGAGTTGTCGGCGACGGGCAGGCGGTAGTCGAAGGTGACGTTGAGCGTCCCGCCCGGCGGCACGGGCGCGGGCAGCGTGAGCCGCGCGAGCTGGAGTTGCGTGCGGTTCTCCGGGTACTTGGCCGAGCGCACCGGCGAGTCGCCGACCGCGGCCGACTCGACCGCGGCGGCCGGGTTGAGGCGCGCGGTGAAGGTGCGGCCCGCGCCCGCGCCGACGTTGCGCGCCTCGATGCGGACGCGCGCCGACAGAGCGCGCGACGCGGCCTCGGCCGCGTTGACCGTGATCTCGTAGCGCAAGACCTGCCACGCCGCGCCCGGCTCCTCCGGCTGCTGCGCCGGGGCCGCCGAAGGCAGCAGAAGGAGGCAAAGAAGGAACGTCAAAGCTCGATGCATGGGTGACATGATAAGCGTATCAGAAGCGGAAGCCGCGAGCCGTGAAGCGGAGTCGTCAGCCGTCAGTTCTTCGTCTCGACTGGCGACCGGCGACCGGGGACTGACAACTTCGATTCACGATTCACGGCTCGCGGCTTTCGCTCTCCCGACGAGTTCGTGCAGGTCGCGCAGCGTCGCGAGCAGCGGGGCGAGGCGCGCGAGCGGGAGGGCGTTGGGGCCGTCGGAGAGGGCGCGCTCGGGCGCCTCGTGAACCTCCATGAAGACGGCGTCGACGCCGCAGGCGACACCTGCGCGGGCCAGCGGTTCGATGAACTCCGACTGCCCGCCCGTTGCATGGCCGAGGCCGCCCGGCAGTTGCAGGCTGTGCGTCACGTCGAAGACGACCGGCGCTCCGAAACCCCGCATGATGGGGAACGAGCGCATGTCCACGACGAGGTTGTTATAGCCGAAGGTGGCCCCGCGCTCGGTGAGCAGGAAGCGTTCGCAGCCGGCGGCGCGCGCCTTCGAGACGATGTTGCGCGCGTCCTGCGGCGCGAGGAACTGCCCCTTCTTGACGTTGACGGCGCGGCCCGTGCGGCAGGCGGCGACGATGAGGTCGGTCTGCCGGCAGAGGAAGGCCGGGATTTGCAGAACGTCGGCGACGCGCGCCGCCTCGCCGACCTGCGCCACGTCGTGCACGTCGGTGAGCACCGGCACGCCCGTCTCCTCGCGGACGGCGCGCAGCACGTCGAGCCCCTCGCCCACGCCGGGGCCGCGGTACGAGGCGTGCGAAGAGCGGTTGGCCTTGTCGTAGGAAGCCTTGAAGACGTAGTCGAGGCCGGCGTCGCGCGCGCGGCGGCTGACCTCGCGCGCCATCATCAGAGCGTGCGCGCGCGACTCGACGACGCAGGGGCCGGCGATGACGGTCAGGCGGCCGTCGCCGAAGGTCACGTCGCCGACGCGGAACGGCCTGACCTCGGCCTCACTCGAATGCTCACTCACTGCTGGACGTTGCCTCCGTCGCCGCGCCCCTCCCGCTCCAACCGGCGGCGCAGGTCGCGCAGCGTGTTCTCGGCCCGGCGGCGGTTCTCGTCGCGCGGCGGGGCCTGCTGCAAGTAGGTCTCGAACTCGCGCGCCGCCTCGGCCGGCCGGTTCGTCTGCTGGTAGAGCAGGCCGAGGTTGTAGTGCGCGTAGGCGAAGTCGCCGCCGCGCTGCTCGATGGCGGCGCGGAAGGCCGACTCCGCGCCGGCCGCGTCGTCCGAGCGCGCGAGGGCGACGCCGAGCTTGAAGTTGGCCTCGGGGTCGCGCCCGCCGTTCTGCTCGATGGCCTTGCGGTAGGCGGCGACCGCCTCGGGCAACCGGCGCGGCGAGTTGAAGTAGATTTCGCCGATCTGGAAGTGCGCGTCCGGGTAGTCGCCGCCGCGCCGCTCGATGGCCTCGCGGTAGGAGGCGACGGCCGCCTCGGCGTCGCCCTGCGACTGGAGCGCGAAGCCGAGGTTGTAGAGCGCCACGGGGTAGTTGCCGCCGCGCTGGCGCACGGCCGTGCGGAACGACTCCTCGGCCGCCTTGAACTGGCCCTTGAGCAGCAGCGCGCGGCCCAGACGGTTGTGCGCCGAGGGGAAGTCGGGCTGCAACTCGACGGCGCGGCGCAGGTCGCGGATCGAGGCGTCGAAGTCGCGCACGGAGAAATGATAAGTGCCGCTCTGGTAGAAGTCGGCCGCCGTGCGCGGCTCGGCGACGGCCTGCGCGCGCGGCGCCTCCGCCTCGCCCGGCGAGAGCGTGCGGCCGACGGTCTCGGCCGCCTCCTCCTCGTTGGCGCGCGG
>DATMVI010000631.1:0-11952 GCA_035563275.1 Pyrinomonadaceae bacterium | reverse complement strand
CCCGGCCAGCCGCGCGCGGGCCGGCGTCGCCCCGGCCGAGGTCAAGGCCGACGTGCGGGGCCTGAATTTCTTCTACGGCCGGCATCAGGCGCTCAAAAACATCGACCTCGCCTTCGCCGTCAACCGCGTGACGGCCATCATCGGCCCGTCGGGCTGCGGCAAGTCCACGCTGCTGCGCTGCCTCAACCGCATCCACGACCTCTACCCCGACACGCGCTACGAGGGGCGCATCATCCTCCAGCCGAGCGGCGTGGACATCGTCGCGCCCACGACCGACCCCGTCGAGATGCGGATGCGGATCGGGATGGTCTTCCAGAAGCCGAACGCCTTCCCCAAGTCCATCTTCGAGAACGTCGCCTTCGGGCTCCGCCTGCTGGGCGAGGGGAGGAGGGCCGTCGAGGAGAAGGTCGAGCGCGCCCTGCGCGGGGCCGCGCTGTGGGACGAGGTCAAAGACCGCCTCAAGGGTTCGGCCTACACGCTCTCGGGCGGGCAGCAGCAGCGCCTCTGCATCGCGCGCGCGCTGGCGACCGACCCCGAGATGCTGCTCTTCGACGAGCCGACCTCGGCCCTAGACCCCATCGCCACGCAGAAGATCGAAGACCTCATCTTCGAGCTCAAGCGTCAGGTGACGATCGTCATCGTGACGCACAACATGCAGCAGGCGGCGCGCGTCGCCGACCGCACGGCCTTCATGTATCTGGGCGAGCTGGTCGAGGCCGCCGACACCAAACAGATGTTCGAGAACCCGTCCGAGAAGTTGACGGAGGAGTACATCACCGGCCACTTTGGCTGAGAGGGGGGGCGGGCTCCGCGCCCGGACGCGCGGCCTAACCGATCATGTCAGCGCAGACCCGAGTCCCGAAACCGGCGGCGACGATCCCGCGCGGGGCCGAGGGGCCGCCGTCCCGCGGCGGCCCCTCGGCCGCCCCGGTGAAGGTCAGCATCCGCGACCTCAACTTCTTCTACGGCAACGCGCAGGCCATCCACCACGTCTCGCTGGGCGTCCCGGAACGCTTCGTGATGGCTTTCATCGGCCCGTCGGGCTGCGGCAAGTCCACCGTGCTGCGGACGCTCAACCGGATGAACGACACCATCCCGGGGACGCGCGTGGAGGGTAGCATCATCATTGACGGCGAGGACATCTACGCGCCCGGTGTGGACGTGGTGAACGTGCGCCGTAAGGTCGGGATGGTGTTCCAGAAGTCGACCCCGTTCCCGAAGACGATCTTCGAGAACGTCGCCTACGGCCTGATGGTCAACCGCCTGACCCGCGGCAAATCCGAGACGGCCGACCGCGTCGAGCAGGCCCTGAAGGACGCGGCGCTCTGGGGCGAGGTCAAAGACCGCCTGAAGACTTCGGCGCTGGGTCTCTCGGGCGGGCAGCAGCAGCGCCTCTGCATCGCGCGCGCGCTGGCGGTCAGGCCGGAAGTGCTGTTGATGGACGAGCCGGCCTCGGCCTTAGACCCCATCGCGACGCAGAAGATCGAGGAGCTGATCTTCGAGCTGAAGAGGGACTACACCATCGTCATCGTGACGCACAACATGCAGCAGGCGGCGCGGGTTTCCGACCAGACCGCCTTCTTCTGGCTCGGCAAGCTCGTCGAGGTCAACGACACGCAGAAGATGTTCACCAACCCCGAGCAGAAGCTGACCGAGGACTACATCACGGGGCGCTTCGGGTGACGGAAGCTTTTACCCGCGGCGGGGCGTGCGGGAGAAATTGAGGGGGGAAAGTGGAACGACACAGACGGCTTGACGAGGAGTTGGACGGCATCCGCGACCGCGTGCTGCTCATGGGCGGCGAGACCGAGACGGCCTTGCAGCGGGCGATGTACTCGCTCACGCAGCGCGACAGCGGCGCGGCCCGGGAAGTGCTCGCCGGCGACGACCGCATCGACCGGCTGGAGGTCGAGATAGACCGCCTCTGCATCGAGGTGCTGGCGCTCAGGCAGCCCGCCGCGCGCGACCTGCGCTTCGTCATCTCGGTGGCGAAGATCACGCCCATCTTGGAGCGGATCGCCGACCACGCCTGCAACATCGCGCGCGCCGCCATAGACCTCAACGACGAGCCCCAGCTCAAGCCCGTCGTCGACCTGCCGCGGATGGCCGAGGTGGCTTCCGGCATGCTGCGCGCCGCGCTCGACGCCTTCACCTCCGGCGACGCGGCCGCGGCCCGCGCCATCATCACGCGCGACGACGAGATCGACGAGATGTACGACCGCACGTTCCACGAGCTGATCCGGCTGATGGCCGAAGACCCCTCGATCGCGCCGCGCGCCGCGCGCCTCCTCTTCGTCGGCAAGCACCTTGAGCGCATCGGCGACTACGTCGAGGACATCTGCGAGCTGACCGTCTACATGACCGAAGCCGCGGTCATCAAGCACAGCCACTGAAGACGGCCGCGGCGTCCGGGTGACGGCGCCGGGGACAGGCTCGCGGGGCGGGACGCGGTTCGGCCGCCCCGGTCAGGACATGCAACTCGGTACGGAACCCCCGATATGTCAAAACCAGTGCTGATCGTCGAAGACGACCCGGACATCGCCGAAGGGCTCCGGTATAACTTGGAGCGCGAGGGGCTGGAGGCGCGCGTCGCGCTGACGGGCGAGCAGGGCCTGACGGCCGCGCTCGACCCGAAGAACACGCCGTCGCTCATCCTCCTCGACCTGATGCTGCCCGGCATGAGCGGCACGGAGTTGTGCCGCCGCCTGCGGCGCGAGCCGGCCACGCGCCGCACCCCCATCATCATGCTGACGGCGAAGACCTCGGAGGCCGATCGGGTGACGGGCCTCGACCTCGGGGCCGACGACTACATCTCGAAGCCCTTCTCGGTGCGCGAGCTGATGGCGCGCGTGCGGGCGGTGCTGCGCCGCGCGGACGAGTCGGCCGCGGCGCGCTACGAGGACAGCCGCCTGACGGTCGATTTCCACGACATGCGCGTGACGTGCGACGGCGAGCAGATCAAGCTCACGCGCAAGGAGTTCGCGCTGCTGGCGGCGCTCGCCAAGGGGGCCGGGCGCGTCGCCACGCGCCAGCAGCTCCTCGACAACGTCTGGGGCTACGAGTACTACGGCGACACGCGCACGCTCGACGTTCACATCCGCCGCCTCCGCCAGAAGCTCGGCCTGTGCGACGAGGCCATCGAGACGGTCGTCGGCATCGGCTACCGTTTCGTCGGCTGCGCGGGCAAAGAGCAGGGGCCGGGCGGCGCCGAGTCCGGGCAGAAGTAGAGGCTTATCTGCCGCTCCCTCTTTCCAGCGGCCCTCGACGACGCGCGCGAAGACCACGTCCGCGCCCCCGCTGGCGTCCCCGATGGGAGGGTTTGGTCGGAATTGCGGTGAACGGTCGGCGGACGGTAAGCGCGGCGCGTAACACTCCGTTAACACGAAGGCGATACCATCTCCGCCCTCGATAAGCCAAGCCCTTTTGTCGTCCCGACTGTGAGAGAGGAGTCACCCCCCTTATGTCCATCGCCCACGAACTGAGCAGCGACGTGGCGGCCGCCATGCTCGCGCAGCAGGATGACGAGTCTCCGCGAAGCGCCGGCGATTTGGCCGGGGTGGTGATCGAGGTTCACTCGACGTTGAGGCAGTTAACCGCCGAAGCGCGCCGCCGCAAGGCCCGCCCGCGGAACGCGGATGGTACGGCGCGCGAGGCGTCCGGCGCGGCCGCTTCGGAGTGAAACCGGCCGACCCGCCCCGTAGATTTTAACGGCCAAAATTCTTTCGCCAGCAATCATCCTAAAAAACGATTAAGACCCGCCCGAGCGTCGCTTACCATCTTCCGGCATCCTCAGACCCTCGCCGGCACGCCGCGCCCGGATTTCAACACCGAACGGCGAGTGGTATTATTCGGGGCACACGACAGCAACCATCAGATCATGCCGGGCTCGCCGGGCGGGCCGCGTGGGATGCGAGCGTCATCGAAACCGGGCCACGCCGGCGGCGAACGCATCTGCCATCCGAGGGTTTTCTTTACGCCGCCCCGCGCGAGTGGCGGTTCGTCGTAGGCCACGCCGGCAGGTAAACGGACACGGTCACCGGTTTGGACAAGTCAGGGGGGAACCTTAAATGAGTGACGAATTCGACGAGAGCTCGGGGCCGGAGTTGACGGCCGACGAGGAGGCGCTGCTCAAGGAGATGCCGACGTTGACCGATGTCGGGCAGGCGCGGCGCGCGTTCCTCGGGCAGACGCTGGCGGGCGGCATGGGGCTCTTCGCCCTGATGCTGCTGGAGAAGGAGCAGGCGCTGGCCGCGCTCGCCGCGGAGCCCGGCGCGGTGTTCGCCGCCGCGCCCGCCGTGGAGAACCCCGTCAGGGTCGCGCTGAAGGTCAACGGCGCGACGAGAACCCTCGAACTCGATTCGCGCGTGGTGCTGCTCGACGCGTTGCGCGAGCGGCTCGAACTGACGGGGACGAAGAAGGGTTGCGATCAGGGTCAGTGCGGGGCCTGCACCGTGCTCGTGGACGGCCGCCGCGTGCTGTCGTGCCTGACGCTGGCCGCGCAGGTCGAGGGCAGGGAGGTGACGACCGTCGAGGGGCTGGCGAAGGGCGACGAGCTGCACCCGGTGCAGGCGGCCTTCATCAAGTACGACGGCTTCCAGTGCGGCTACTGCACGCCGGGGCAGCTCTGCTCGGCCGTCGGGATGCTCGCGGAGGCGCGGCGAGGCGAGGTGAGTCACGTCACCGAGGACGTGACCGCTTCGGCCACGCGGCTGACGGACGACGAGATACGCGAGCGGATGAGCGGCAACATCTGCCGCTGCGGCGCCTACCCGGGCATCGTCGCGGCCATCCGGGAAGTCCACACGGGCCGGGAGTCGGCGCGGACGTGGCGCTTCGTCGGGGAGGAGGAGCTGGCGCGGGTCAGGAAGGAGTCGGAAGCCGATGAGACCGTTTAAGTACGTGCGCGCGAGCGACGCGGCGGCGGCCGCGCGCGCCGTCGCGGCGAACCCGCGGGCGAAGTTTTTGGCGGGCGGAACCAACATCCTCGACCTGATGAAAGAGGACGTGGAGCGCCCCGACGAGCTGGTTGACCTGACCCGCCTGAAGCTCGCCGAGGTCAGGGCCGCGGGCGGCGGCGTCTCCATCGGCGCGCTGGCGAAGAACTCCGACACCGCCAACCACCCGCTGATACGCCGCCATTACCCGCTGCTGACGCAGGCCATCGTCGCGGGCGCCTCGGGCCAACTCCGCAACATGGCGACCAACGGCGGGAACCTGATGCAGCGGACGCGCTGCCAGTACTTCTACGACACGGCGATGCCCTGCAACAAGCGCGAGCCGGGGACGGGCTGCGGGGCGCTCGAAGGGCTGAACCGCATCCACGCCATCTTCGGCTGGAGCGACAAGTGCGTGGCGACTTATCCGGGCGATATGGCTAACGCGCTCTACGCGCTCGACGCCGTCGTGCGCGTCCGGGGCGCGCAGGGGCGCGAACGCGCCATCCCCGTCGGCGACTTCCACCGCCTGCCGGGCGACGCGCCGGAGAAGGATAACAACCTCCAGCACGGCGAACTCATCACCGCCATCGAGCTGCCGAAGTCGAACTTCGCCAAAAACTCTTACTACCTGAAGGTGCGCGACCGCGCCTCCTACGCCTTCGCGCTCGTCGCCGTGGCCGCCGCGCTCGAACTGGACGGCGGCCGCGTCCGCGCGGCGCGCGTCGTGCTCGGCGGCGTGGCCCACAAGCCGTGGCGGAGCGCGGAGGCCGAAGCCGCGCTCTCGGGCCGGCCCGCCTCGGAGGAGAGTTTCCGGCGGGCCGCCGAGGCGGCGCTCGCGGGCGCGAAGCCGCTGGCGCACAACGCATACAAAGTCGAGCTGGGGAAGCGGGCGGTCGTGCGCGCGCTGATGCGGGCGAGCAGGCTGGCCTGACGCGACGGAGGTGATGGGATGGCTAGATACATCGGGAAAGAGATGAGCCGCGTGGACGGCGTGGCGAAGGTGACGGGCAGGGCGAAGTACGCGGCCGAGTTCCGCGCGCCGAACCTCGCCTACGGCTTCATCGTGCTCGGCTCGGTGGCGAAGGGCAGGATCAGGGAGATCGACACCCGCGAGGCGGAGCGCTCGCCCGGCGTCGTCCGCGTCTTCACGCACCTGAACGCGCCGAAGCTCGGGCCGAAGGCCAACACGGAGTACGCGCCGCCGCGGAACGCCAGAGAGCAGGACAAGTCTTTCCGCGCGCTCCAGTCGGACAGAATCTACTTCAACATGCAGCCGGTGGCGCTCGTCGTCGCCGAGACCTACGAGCAGGCGCGCTTCGCCGCGCGGCTCGTCAAAGTCACGTACGACGCGGAGCGGCACACGACCGACACGGAAGCCGTGCGCGGGAGCGCGCGCGCGCCCTCGCAGGGGCCGCCGCCCAAACCCCGCG
The DNA here is from genome assembly GCA_035563275.1 of Pyrinomonadaceae bacterium. GTDB lineage: Bacteria > Acidobacteriota > Blastocatellia > Pyrinomonadales > Pyrinomonadaceae > QHXN01. Next base: position 5,585 of record DATMVI010000631.1, on the reverse strand, counting down.
GCAACCCGGAAGAGGCGATGAAGAGCGCGGCCGTCAAAGTCGAGGCCGAGTACCGCATCCCCGTCGAGCACCACAACCCGATGGAGCCGCACGCGGCCGTCGCCGCGTGGCAGGGCGACAAGCTCACGATCTTCGACAAGACGCAGGAGGTCTACGGCGTGCGCGCGCACCTCGCCTCGACCTTCGGCGTGCCGGAGGCGAACGTGAGCGTCGTCTCGCCCTACGTCGGCGGGGCCTTCGGGGCCAGCCTCAGGCCGAACTACTACCCGGCGCTGACGGCGATGGCGGCGCGCGAACTCAGGCGCCCGGTCAAGGTCGTCTACACGCGCACGCAGATGTTCACCGGCCACGGCCACCGCCCGCACACCATCCAGAAGATCGCGCTCGGCGCCGAGGCGTCGGGCAAGCTCACGGCGATGATCCACCGCGCCGTGCACAACACCTCCACCTTCGAGGAGTTCAACGACAACACGACCGGCTTCACGCGGCAGGTCTACGCCTGCCCGAACCTCTTCGCGCCGACGATGATCGTCCCGACAGACCTCCCGACGCCGACGTGGATGCGCGCGCCGGGGGCGGTGAGCGGCATGTTCGCGCTCGAATGCGCGATGGACGAGCTGGCCTACGCGCTCAAGATCGACCCTTTGGAACTCCGCCTCATCAACTACGCCGAGACCGACCCCGAGAGCGGCAGGCCGTGGTCGAGCAAGGCGCTGCGCGAGTGCTACCGTTTGGGCGCGGAGAAGTTCGGCTGGAAGCGGCGCAAGATGGAGCCGCGCTCGATGCGCGACGGGCGGCTCCTCGTCGGGTGGGGGACGGCGACCGGCGTCTGGGGCGCGTTCCAGCGGCCGGCCAGCGCCAAAATCACCTACCGCATCGACGGCACGGCGCACGTCACCAGCGCGACCAGCGACATCGGCCCCGGCACCTACACGGTGATGACCATGATCGCCGCCGAGTACTTGGGGAACAGGCCCGAGCAGGTGAAGTTCGAGCTGGGCGACACGAGCTTCCCGCGCGCGCCCGCGCAGGGCGGCTCTCAGACGACTTCGAGCGTCGGCTCGGCCGTCCACGGCGCGGCCCTCGCCGTCACCGCGAAGCTGCTGACGTTAGCGAGCCAAGATGCTTCCTCGCCGCTGAAGGGGGCGGCGGCCGCCGACGTGGAGATGCTCGACGGCCGACTGCGGCTCAAGGGCGACCCGTCGCGGTTCGTCAGCATCCCCGACGTGATGCGGCGGAACAACCTCAACGAGGTCACGGAGACCTTCGAGTCGCGGCCCTCGCCGGAGCGCCAGAAGTACGCGACGATGGCGCACGGCGCGCAGTTCGTCGAGGTCAAGGTCGACCCCGACCTCGGGCAGGTGCGCGTCACCCGCGCCATCGAGGTGACGGCCTGCGGGAAGATCATCAACCCGAAGGCGTCGCACAGTCAGGAGATCGGCGGCGTCGTCTGGGGCATCGGCATGGCCTTGCAGGAGGCGACCGAGATCGACCACCGCTACGGGCGCATCATGAACCCGAACCTCCAGCACTACCACGTCCCCGTCAACGCCGACGTGCATGAGGTCGAGACGATGTTCGTCGAGGAGGACGACCGCGTGGTCAACCCGCTCGGCGTCAAGGGCATGGGCGAACTGGGGATGGTCGGCATCCCGGCGGCCATCGCCAACGCCGTCTTCCACGCCACGGGCCGGCGCGTGCGCGACCTGCCCATCACGCCGGAGAAGCTGCTGTAAGGGGGCGACGAACGATGAACGAAGTGCGGGCCTTAATCGAAGCGTTCGACGCGGCTACGCGCAGGGGCGAGCGGTGCGCGCTGGCGACCGTGGTGAGCGTCGAAGGCTCTTCGTACCGGCGGCCCGGCGCGCGGATGCTCGTCCGCGAAGGGGGAGCCAGCACGGGCACGATCAGCGCCGGCTGCCTCGAAAGCGATGTCGTCGAGCACGCGAAGCGCGCCGTGCGGGCGGGCGAGGCCGTGCTCGTCGAGTACGACACGGCCTCGACCGGAGAGGAGATGGCTTGGGGGCTGGGGCTCGGCTGCAACGGGGTGGTGCGCGTGCTGGTCGAGCCGCTCACCCCCGGCTCACCCTACGTCGAGGCGCTGAGGCGTTCGTGCGAGGCGCGGGCTGACGCAGCCCTCATGCAGGTCGCGACCGTCTATCAACAGACGCCTTCGAGCCCGGCCGCGGCCCGAATCGAAACGGGAGCCCGTCTCTTCATCGGCGAGGGCGGGGAGGTCGGCCGCGAGAAGTTGAGCGGCGAGGTGGCCGCGATGCTTGAAAGCGAGGTGCGGGCGCTGTCGTTCGGAGGGGCGATGCCCGGCGCGCACATCTTTGATGCGCGTGGCGCCGGCGTAAAAGTATTCGTCGAAACGCTACTGCCGCCCGTCCCGCTCGTCATCTTCGGGGCGGGGCACGACGCGCTGCCGGTCGTCGAGCTCGCGCGCGGCTTGGGCTGGCAGACGGAGGTCGTCGATCCGCAGGCCCGCCCCGCCAGCCGCTCCCGGTTCGCCGCGGCCGACAGGGTCACGCTCGCGCGCCCCGAAGACGTGGCGGCGCAGGTCAACATTAAGCCGCGGACTCTGACGCTGCTGATGTCGCACAACTACTCACACGACTTGGAACTGCTCAAATTCCTGCTCGCGTCGCCGGCCCGCTACATCGGGGTCATGGGGCCACGTAAACGGACCGAGCGGATGCTGAGCGAACTGGCCGCCGGCGACGAAGCGTTCCGGCTCGGGGATGAGGACAGGGAGCGCCTCTACTCCCCGGCGGGCCTCGACATCGGGGCGAACGCGCCCGCCGAGGTCGCCCTGTCCATCGTCGCCGAGATGCGCGCCGTCTTAGAGGGGCGGCGCGGCGGGATGTTGCGCGAGCGCCGGGGCTCCATCCACGGCCGCCCGAGCGACGGGGAGGGCGTCCCTCTGACGGATGAGCTTACCCGGCCCGTGGCCGCGGCGTGAGGGTCGAGGGCTAACTTGGTTGGCGATCCTCTGGTAGTTGAAGGTGACCATGAGAGAGTCGGCGCCGTTGTGCTGGCGGCGGGCTCGTCCTCCCGCATGGGCGTCCCGAAGCAGACTCTACAGTTCCGCGGCCAGTCCATGCTGAGGCGCGCCGCCCTCGCCGCGCTGGGCGCGGGGTGCCGCCCCGTGGTCGTGGTGACCGGCGCGCACGCCGAACAGTCCGGAGGCGAGTTGCGGGGGCTGGACGTGCTCGAAGTGGTGAACGACCTCTGGGAAACCGGGATGGCCTCCTCTGTCCGCGCGGGCGTCGAGGGGCTCGTCGGCGCCGACCCGGAGGCGGCCGCGGCCGTCCTTTTGCTGTGCGACCAGCCTCACGTCAACGCCGAAGTCATCTCCGGGCTCGTCGCGGCGTACCGCGCCACCGGGAGGCCCGTCGTCGCCTCTGCGTACGGCGGGAGCTTCGGCGTGCCGGCCCTTTTCGGCAGGGCGCTCTTCGCCGAGCTGGCGCGGCTCGAAGGGGCGGCCGGCGCGAAGCAGGTCATCAAGAGACACGCCGCGGAGGCGCACTTCTTACCCTTCCGCGGCGGCGAGGTGGACGTTGACACCCCGGACGATTTCTCGCGCCTGATTACGGGGGATGTCGAACGGGAATAGGCTTGACGCCGTTCGACCGAAACCCACTCCTCTCCGCAGCGCGACTGCGGCGACTGCCAGTGCGACCCGGCATCGAGGACGGCCGGCTCGGCCGGGGTAAGGCCCGGCCCGTAGAGGCTCTCCGTGCCCACGTCGGCACCCGCCGGGTCGAGTTCCGTCAGCGCCCGCGGGGCCACGGCACGTCCGACTCCTAACGCCCGCCCGTGGCCGGCTGCCGGTGCTCCCATTTGACCTCGCCGCCCTCGCCGCGCGCCAAAAGCTCGCCCGCGGCGTAGACGAAGCCGCGCCGGCGCGCGTCCTTCCGGAGCTGTGAGCGGCCCCGCCGGCCGGGGGGGTAACTCGGTAGCCGCCCTTGTCGTACGTGTAAGCGGTGTGTCAAAAGGGCGCCGCGTTTACCAGAGGCTCATCTTCTGCGGGCTTACACCTCAGCCCCTCGTCCTTAGCGGGCGGGGCGACAATAATGTCTTGAACAAATCCGTCGGAGAGGTTAACGGCGATGCCTCGCCCCCGGTTCTCGTACGCTTCCATACCCACAACGTCCCTGTCCGGGAGCTTCAGGTACTCTGAAAGGTCAATGCCCAGTTCGGGGGGGCGCATCTTTTTTACCGGGGAGATTATCAGGCTGGTAACGGTACCGGGGGGGACACGCCAACCTGCCGGGTCGTCACAGCACTGACTACTCGAAAAAAAGACCACCACTCTGAAACCCGGCACATTATATTCCGACATGGGGGCGCCGCATTTTTCGACCTTGAGTGCCTTTTTGACATCGTCACAAGTCGTACGAAGTGGCACGATGCCCCGCCAGCCTTCCGCCGGAGGCCGGGAGGCTTGGGCGAACGCAAGCGACACCAGCACGCTCAATATTGCCTTTTTCATAACCTCACCTTCCGGCAGGCATATATCAGGACTCGGTTATAATAATTAGAAGCGGCCGTATCGAACGCATCTTGAGTTCTGTATTTATCCGGGGTGGGAAAATTTAACATTAACGCAGACTTCACATCAATCCCGAGACCTTCAGCCGCTTTTTGTGCGGCGAGTGCCATATCCAGATGCCCGTACCCACCCCGGCGCGGAGTTGCGGTATATACGTGCGTAAGCTCGTGAATCAAGATGGCGGCTACGCCGAACTGTCGCCAACTCTCCTTACTCATTATGTACGGGGCAACTTTAACACCGTGGAAAGTAACTGTTAAGGTATTCGGGTTAACTAGCGCGGCGTTCTCGTCCCTGCCGGTATCACCGCTCCGGAACCCGCCATTGTTTTTGATACGGTTAAAGACATCCATTAATGTGCCTGTAGAGCGCTCTGTAAATCCGGTGCGGTTAGGGAGTTGCGCCAGAAGCGAGCTCAGAAATTCTCCGCAATCAGAATCATTAACAAATGCCTGAAGGTGTGTTTGGAGAGTATTTACGGCGTCTTCAGAAAGAGGTTGCGAATTCTGCGGGTTACCACTAGCGGAGGCCCCGCCGACGGGGAGGTAGATGACGTAACTCCTGCTCAGGAGGTTGCTCTCGACCCTGACGACTCCGTCGCCGCCGGGCAACTCGCGCCCCGGCAGCGTCTCCCACGTGCGGACGCGCACCGTCCCCGGCCCGACGACCTCCACGCGCCCCTCCTGCTGGCGCGCCCCGCGCCGCGGGTCGAGCTGTATCACCCCGAGCACGTCCTCCTCTGCCATCCGCAGGAAGATGTCGCAGGGGATCTCCATCCCGTTGACGGCGCACCCGCCCCGCGGGTCGGAGGGGTTGCCCGCCCGAGAGCCCCAGTGCGACCCAGAGTCGAAGACGGCCGGCTCGGCCGGTGTGACGCCCGGCTCGTAAGGGCTCTCCGTCCCCACGTCGGCCCCGAGCGGGTCTAACTCCGTCAGCGGCTGCGGGGCCCGCGAAACGGATGACTCCCAGCGCCCGCCCGTGGCCGGCTGCCGGTGCTCCCATTTGACCTCGCCGCCCTCGACGCGCGCCA
>DATMVI010000630.1:0-2703 GCA_035563275.1 Pyrinomonadaceae bacterium | reverse complement strand
GCGGTTCAGGTCGGCGAGCGAGCGGACGGGGCCGAAGCGCTCGCCGGCGAGCAGGCGCGACAGCAGGCGCGGCTCGTAGTAGTCGCGCATGAAAATCTCGAGCGGGAGCGGCCTGAGCGGGTCGTCCGCCGCGACCCAGTGCAGGCCGCGGATGCTTTCGAGGTTGTTAGAGTCGAAGCGCCCCTCGCTGTCGGTCACCACCCAGTCGCCGTTCTCGAAGTTGACCATGTGCGCGACGACGCGGCCCGTCTCGGTGTCGTAGAGCCGCACGGCGTTGTCGCCGCCCCGCGTCAGCACGTGCTTGCCGTCGGGCGAGAAGCGCACGTCGCGCACCGGGGCGAGGTGGCCTTCGAGGCGGCGCACCTCCGCGCCCGTGCGCGCGTCCCACAGGCGCGCCGTCCCGTCCGCGCTCGCCGTCGCGATCAGACGCCCGTCCGCAGACCACTCGACCGCGTAGATGAACAGCTCGTGCCCCTTCAGCTCGCGCACCGCCTTGCCCGTCACGGCGTCGCGGATTTTGACCTGCGCCCCGCCGAGCGAGGTGTAGTCGCTGCCGGCCGTCACGATCTGCCGGCCGTCGGGCGAGAAGTCGAGCGCGTTGAATTCGAGGTAGTCGTCCGCGGCCATCTCCGTGGTGGCGAGGACGCGGCCGTCGGCGACGGAGATGATCTGCGCGTGGCCCGCGCCGCCGGTCTCCGGCGAGTTGCTGACGGCGACGAGACGGCCGTCGCGCGAGAAGGCGGTGAAGCACGGGTTGCCGGCGTTGCACTTGAAAGTCCGCAGGCGGCGGCCGGTCTCGGCCTCGTCGAGCGCGGCGGCGCAACTGTGGCAGTTGACGCCGACGACGAAGCGGCCGTCCGGGGAGAAGCCGGGCCGGTCGCGCCGCGTCGTGATGCTCTTCTCCGGAGGGGGGAAGCGCGAGACGACGCGGCCCGTCTCGGTGTCGTAGACGCGCGTCTCGTCGCCGACGATCACGACGGCGCGGCGGCCGTCCGGCGAGACGGCCGCCGCGCCCGCGCGCTCGCCCTCGCCGAGCCGCAAGACCGTCTCGCGCCCCGTGCCCCAGTCGCGCAAAGTCACCTCGCCGCCGTCGGGGAAGGCGTTGACGAGGCCGCCGCCCGCGAACGAGGTCGTGCCCGGCCGCGTGTGGCTGCGCAGGCGCAAACGCTCCGCGCCGGTCTGCGCGTCCCAGACGCGTATGGCGCGCTCGCCGTAGTCGCTGCCGGTGATCGCCGTGCGGCCGTCGGGCGAGATGGCGACGGCGCGCACCACGTCGGCGTGCCCGCCGAGGCGCGCCCGGACGCGCCCGGTCTCCGCCTCTTTAACCTCGACCACGTAAGTCTCCTCGCCGCCCGGCCCCTTCACGGGCCAGCGCTGCGACTCGACGACGAGGCGGCCGTCGGGCGTCGCGGCCTCGCCCTTCTGGTGCTCCGTGCGCGGCTTGGCTTTGCCGACGACGCGGCCCGTCCTCCACTCGTAAACCTCCGTGCCGGCCGCGAGGCGCGCGCCGTCGTCGGAGAAGTCGAGGTTGATGAGGATCAGCTCGCTGCCCATCTTCGCGTCTTCGAGGTGGCGGACGACGCGGCCGGTGGCCACGTCGAAGACGCGCACGCCCGACTCGCTCGAAGCGGCGACGAGGCGGTTGTCGGGCGAGATGGCGACGGCCATGTAGCCGTCCTGCGCGCCGCCGCGCTCGCTGTCGGGGAAGCGCCGAATCTCCGCGCCCGCCTCCAAGTCCCAGAGCACGGCCACGCCCTCGTCCCAACTGCCCGTTAAGGCGTAGCGCCCGTCGCGCGAGAAGGCGGCCGACTCAATCGGCCGCTCGTGCCCGTACTGCACGACGAGGCGCGGCGGCGCGGCCGGAGTCTTAGAAGCCGAAGCCGCGGCGGGCCTCGCCGCCGTCGTCTTCCTTCCGCCCGCCCGCCGCCCCTGCGCGGCCGACGCGACAAAGGGAATGTGGGAGCCCGCCAGCAACGACAGGCCGAGCAGCAACCCGAGGCTGCGGGAGAAGTTCGGCATCTGAACCTCCGGGGGAATTTAGGTTTTCGATTTGCGATTTTTGATTTAGCCGTCAGTCATCAGTCCTTTGTCTTTAACCGACAACTGACAACTATTAATCGCAAATCAAAAACCTAAAATCAAAAATGTTCTTAAGGGCGCGCGAGCAGCGTGTCGCGGCCCCGCCGCTTGAAGTCGAAGAGCGAGGGCCTTTGCAGGTGGCGCGAGGCCGCGCCGAACGTGAGGCCGCGGTCGTCGCCCGCGGCGGCGGCCGGCGCGGGGACGGCCCGCGCGAAGCGCACGACCTTCGCGCCCGAGCTTTGGGCCGGAGGCCCTGCCGCCGCCTTGCCCTCGGCCATCATTGCCAACTGCCCGTCGACCTCTGCGTGGAGCTGCGGCACGCGCTCGACGCCGTAGGCGAGCCACTCCGAGACGGTGATGCGGCTGTCTTTCGGCGCTCGGTCGGCCTCGGCGCGCTCGACGGCGTCGCGCGTCAGCGCGTAGGTCAGCAGCCCCATCTCGACGAGGTTGAATTCCAGCGCCACGTCGTCGGCCTGCGTCGAAGTCAGAACCCTCATCCCCTTGTCGTAGGCGAGCTGGCCGAGCCCGCGGCTGCCCATCGGCCCCGGCTTGAAGCCGTCGCCGCGGACGGAGGCGGCCGAGTGGCAGGCGTCGACGACGAGGACGAGCTCGCCGGCGTCCACG
>DATMVI010000629.1:0-5647 GCA_035563275.1 Pyrinomonadaceae bacterium | reverse complement strand
ACCACGGTCGCCGTTTACGCTCCGTGCCGTGGCCGGCTATCGATAGGAGGCAGGATGACCGGATGATCGGTGGTATGGTGCGGCTTGCCGAAACCGTGCGGGGCGGCGTGGTCGAGAGCATTCACCACGGCGTCGTCGCCGTGGCGGATGCGGACGGGCGGCTCGTCGCCGGCTGGGGCGACGTCGACACGGTCACGTATCCGCGCTCCTCCCTAAAGCCGATCCAGGCCGTCGGGCTCATCGAGAGCGGCGCCTTCGATGCGCTTGGGCTCGACGAGGCGCATCTCGCCATGGCCTGCGCCTCGCACCGCGCCGAGCCCGAGCAGGTCGCCCTCGTCGGCGACTGGCTGCGCCGCCTCGGCCTCTTCGAGTCGCAGGCGGCGGCGCACGCGGGCGGGTTCCTGCTCGTCGCGGGCGTGGCCCTCGTCGTCGGCCTCGTCGTCGGCGAGACGCTCCGCGCCGGCCTGCGCCGCGCCCGCCTCGAATGGTTCGACCGCGCGCTCGGCGCGCTCTTCGGCCTCGTCCGCGGCCTCGCCCTCTGCTCGGTCGTCTACCTCGCGCTCGTGGCCTTCCCCGTGCGGCTCGCCACGGTCGAGCAGGCGCGCACGGCCCCCGCGCTCGCAGAGGGCGCGCGCCTCCTCGCCCTCTGCACCTCGCAAGAGCTGCGCGCGCGCTTCCTCGACGGCTACCGGCGGCTGCTGGCCTGAAAGGGTCGCGGGGGAACCGCGGCTATTGCGACTTTACACATCCGACGGACGGAGCCACTTATGCAGATGCGCGCGCGCCTCGAAGCCTTAATCGACGAGATGCTCGACGGGCAGCTCATGCTCGACGAGGCCCTCACCGAGTTCGAGAAGCTCTACATCCAGAAGGCCCTCGCGCGCAACAAGGAGCACCTCTCGCGCACCGCCGCCAAGCTCGGCATCCACCGCAACACGCTCGCCAAGCGCGTCGCCGCCTACCGCACGCAGGAGCGCGCCGCCCACCACCGCCCCCCGCGCAAGGCCGCCGCCCGCGGCAAACGCTGACGCGAAACGCGCCCCGGCCCAAGCCCCGTATTGACAAGTCCGCCGGGAGTGCTATATTTTTAGCACTCCCTCTGAGGGAGTGCCAGAAATTAGCGTTTTCGCCAGCAAACCGGGCCGAATTCTGCCCGCCCCGCTGGCACTCGCGGCGCGAGGGTGCTTACGCAGGCGCGCCCGTCATTAAACTTTAGCCACGCATTATCCCACGGCTGACAAAGGAGAAGAGCTTTATGGCGACGAACATCAAACCCCTTCACGACCGGGTGATCGTCAAGCGCATCGAGGAAGGCGAGCAGGTGCGCGGCGGGATCATCATCCCCGACACGGCCAAGGAGAAGCCGCAGGAGGGCGAGGTCATCGCCGTCGGCGACGGCAAGCGCAAGGACGACGGCACGCGCATCCCCCTCGACGTGCAGGCCGGCGACCGCGTCCTCTTCGGCAAGTACAGCGGCTCGGAGATCAAGGTCGACGGCGACGAGTACCTGATCATGCGCGAGGACGAAATCCTCGGCGTCATCGAGCGCGCCGGCGCGGCGAGCGGCAAGAAGGGCGGCCGGTAGTCCTCGGCGGACTCCGGGCCGCCTTTCGGCGGTGAGGATTCCGCAGGCAAGTTGAAGGCATAAGGAGAAGAGACAGACATGGCAAAGCAAGTGATTCACGGCGAGGACTCGCGCGCGGCGATCCTGCGCGGCGTTAACCAGCTCGCCGACGCGGTCAAGATCACGCTCGGCCCGAAGGGCCGCAACGTCGTCCTCGACAAGAAGTTCGGCTCGCCGACCATCACGAAGGACGGCGTCACCGTGGCGAAGGAGATCGAGCTCAAGGACAGCCTCGAAAACATGGGCGCGCAGATGGTGCGCGAGGTCGCCTCGAAGACCTCGGACGTGGCCGGCGACGGCACCACCACCGCCACCGTCCTCGCGCAGGCCATCTTCCGCGAGGGCGTCAAGACGGTCGCCGCGGGCGCGAACCCGATGGCCCTCAAGCGCGGCATCGACAAGGCCGTCGAGAAGGCCGTGAAGGAGATCGAGCGGATGGCGAAGCCGGTCAAGGGCGACGCCATCGCGCAGGTCGGCACCATCTCGGCCAACGGCGACAAGACCATCGGCGAGCTGATCGCCGAGGCGATGGACAAGGTCGGCAAGGACGGCGTCATCACGGTCGAAGAGTCGAAGACGATGCTCACCGAGCTCGACGTGGTCGAGGGCATGCAGTTCGACCGCGGCTACCTTTCGCCCTACTTCGTCACCGACCCCGAGCGCATGGAGGCCGTGCTCGACAACCCGCTGATCCTCATCCACGAGAAGAAGATCAGCTCGATGAAAGACCTCCTCCCGCTCCTTGAGCAGATCGCGAAGATGGGCAAGCCGCTCATCATCATCGCCGAGGACGTGGAGGGCGAGGCGCTCGCCACGCTCGTCGTCAACAAGCTGCGCGGCACCCTGAACGTCGCGGCCGTCAAGGCCCCCGGCTTCGGCGACCGCCGCAAAGCGATGCTCGAAGACATCGCCATCCTGACCGGCGGCAGCGTCATCAGCGAAGACCTCGGCATCAAGCTGGAGAACGTTAAGCTCGAAGACCTCGGCCGCGCCAAGAAGGTCACCATCGACAAGGACAACACGACCATCGTCGAGGGCGCCGGCAAGGCCAACGACATTCAGGGCCGCGTCAAGACCCTGCGCGCGCAGATCGAGGAGACCTCCTCGGACGACGACCGCGAGAAGTTGCAGGAGCGTTTGGCGAAGCTCGTCGGCGGCGTCGCGGTGATTCGCGTCGGCGCGGCCACCGAGACGGAGCTGAAGGAGAAGAAGGCGCGCGTCGAGGACGCGATGCACGCCACGCGCGCGGCCGTCGAGGAGGGCATCGTCCCCGGCGGCGGCGTGGCGCTCGTCCGCGCGGCGAAGGCGCTCGACAAGTTCAAGACGAGCGATAACGGCGGGGTCGACGACGACGAGCAGATCGGCGTGACCATCGTCCGGCGCGCTTTGGAAGAGCCCCTGCGCCAGATCGTTTCGAACGCCGGCAAGGAGGGCGCGGTCATCGTCGAGAAGGTGCGCGAGGCCAAGAAGGAGTCCTACGGCTACAACGCGGCCACCGAGACGTTCGAAGACCTCGTCGAGGCCGGCGTCATCGACCCGGCGAAGGTCACGCGCTCGGCCTTGCAGAACGCGGCCTCCATCGCGGGCCTGATGCTCACGACCGAGGCGATGGTCTCGGAGCTGCCCGAGGACGACAAGACGCCCGCGATGCCGGGCGGCATGGGCGGCGGCATGGGCATGTAAGCAAGGCCGTCCGCGGTTAGTAGTGAAAGCGGCCCCGCCCCGAAAGCGGGGCCGCTTTTTTGTCACCGGGGGCGGCGGGGGCGATTCGTTGAACGTCGCGCGGGGCGGCGGGTATACTGTGCGCGCTCTTGGAAGCCCCGACCGCACGCCGAGCCGGCCGCCGCTCGGCCGCCCCGGCAAAGCCGCTCAAGGATGAACCCCAATCAACCCGACGCGCGGCCCGGCGCGCAGCAGAAGTCCGACGGCCCGAGCTACCGCGCCGGGTGCGGCGCGCTCGGCGTCGTCATGGCCCTCTTCAGCGTCTGCGGGGTCATCGCCTTCGCCACCGACCTCGTCGCCAACCGCAAGCCCGAAGAGGTCTCGGTGCTGCTCGCGCTCAGCGTCTTCTTCGCCGGCACGGCCGTCGCCGGCATCCTCATCGCGCGCCACTACTTCCGCAAGCCGCCCGCGCGCCCGAACGTCGAGCTGGAGAACCGCATACTCCAACTGGCCTACGCGCATCAGGCCCGGCTGAGCGTGCCGCAGGTCGCGCTCCACTGCCGCGTCAGCATCGAGGAGAGCCGCGAGGCGCTCGAACGGATGGTGACGCAGGGCGTGGCCCTGCCGCAGGTGGACGACGACGGAACCATCTCCTACTTCTTCGACGACCTCCTACCGCCGCCCGGCGTAGCGCCGCGCGGTCAGGTGCGCGGCGGCCCCGAGGGCGGCCAGCCCGTCGGCGACTAAGTCCGCGGGAAGCGCGCCTCGTAGACGCCGCCCCTCTCGACGCCTTCGCGCATGGTCAGGTCGGGGTAGGCCGCGTGCTCGGCCTCCGCGCCTTCGAGGCCGAGGCGGGCCTCCACGTCGAGGATCACGTCCTCCTCGCCTTCGATCTCGACGAAGAGGCCGAAGGGCAGTTCGTCAAGGACGACTTCCGCGCCGCCGACGAGCCACGTCGAGCGCCGCTTCTCGTAGACGAGCGCGGGGCGGTAGCCGAGCGCTTCGAGGATGACGGCGAGCGCCTCGGGGTCTTCGACCGCGGTCTCCTCCTCGCGGTGGCGCTTGACGGCCGAGCCGGCGGGGCCGCGCTCCTTGAACGTAAAGAGGCCGCGCCCGCCGACGCGCCGCAGCCGCAGCACGCGCCGCCGCGGGTCGAGGCCCGGCCCCGTGTAGATGACGTTCTCCTCGAACTCCTCGCCGCGGCGCGCCTCCGCCCCGACCTCGCCCAGACGGCCCCTCACCTCCTCCGTCCGCTCCCTCGTCAGCCGGTACTTCTTTTCGATTTCGACTCCCATGACGGGATTATAACGCCTCCTTCACGCGCGGCGCGCCCAGCGCCAGATTTCGGGGAGGGTGGCGCGCTTGCCGTACATGAGCATGCCGGTGCGGTAGATGCGCGCGGCGACCCAGACCATGAGGACGACCGTGGCCGCGCCGATGGCGAGCGAGAGCGCGATCTGCCACGCGGGCGGCGGCTCCGTAATCACGCGCGCCAGCATCGTCACCGGCGAGAAGAAAGGGATCATCGAGACCCAGAAGGAGAAGGCCGAGTTCGGGCTGCGGATGACGGGGAAGGCGAGGTAGATGGCCGCGACGGGGATGAAGCTGACCGGCATCACGATCTGCGTCGCCTCCTTCTCGGAGGTGACGACCGCGCCGACGACCGCGTACAGGGTGGCGTAGACGTAGAACCCGACGAGGAAGAAGAAGGGCGCGAGCAGGAAGGCCGCCAGAGGGATGCGCGGCAGGGCCACGGTGCCGCCGGCGAGCGCCAGCCCGCCGCCGCCGAAGAGCGCGAGCAGCAGAAACATCACCGCCCAGATGGCGAACTGCGTAAACCCGACGAGCGAGACGCCGACGAGTTTGCCGAGCAGCAGCGGGAAGGCGCGCAGGGACGAGAAGAGCACCTCGACGATGCGCGTCGTCTTCTCCTCGACCACCGCCGAGAGGATCACCTGCCCGTACATCATGATCGCGATGACGACGAACGCGCCGACGAGGAACGGGAAGACGAAGCCGCCGCCGCCGCTCTCGTCGCGCTGCTCGCCGCCGCGCGTGACGCGCGTGCGCTGCATCTCGACGGCGCGCGACAGCTCGCGCACCCGCGCCCCGTCGATCTGCGCCGCGCGCAGACGCTCCTCGACGACGACGCGGCTCAGCCGCTCGCCGAGGATGCCGTGCGTGAACACGTCGCCCGTGTTGCGCGCGTAGAGCTGCGCCGAGCCGCCCGCGAGCACGTCGGCCGGGACGATGAGGTAGGCGTCGAGCTGGTTTTCGAGCACGCGCCGGTTCAGCTCTTCCCTCACCTGCTCGGGCGTGCGCCCGCCCGGCTCGACCACCTCGACCGCGAACTGCGCCCTG
>DATMVI010000628.1:0-10892 GCA_035563275.1 Pyrinomonadaceae bacterium | reverse complement strand
CGCCGCGACGCGGCCGTCTTTGATGTAGAAGGCGAGGAAGTCGTGCGCGTGGAGGTCGCCTTGATAGACCACTTCGTCCCACGCGTGGGCGTGGCCGACGTAGAGCAGGCCGGCGTCGAACTGCCGCGTCCAGAAGAAGGGGACGCCGTCGAAAGGCGTGTCGCGGCCCGCCATGTTGCGCGCCGCCGCGCGGCCCTGCTGCTGCGCGGTGCGCCAGTGCTCGATGCGCGTGCGCGCGCCGGTGTGCGGGTCGGGGAAGCTGGCGATGTCGCCGGCGGCGTAGAGGCCGTCGGCCGCGCGCAGCCGCGAGTCCACGACCACCGCGCCGTCCTCGTCGAGCGTGACGCCTTCGAGGAAGTGCGTGACGGGGCGCACGCCCGCGCCCACCAGAACCATGTCCGTCTCGATGCGCTCGCCGCTGTCGAGCACGACGGCCTCGACGTTGTGGACGCCCTCGAAGCGGTAGACGATGGAGCCCAGCTTGAAGCGGACGCCGCGCGCCTCGTGCGCGCGGCGGAAGATGGCGCCGACCTCGGGGCCGAGCGTGGACTCGAAAGGCTCGCGCGAGGGCGCGACCACCGTCACTTCGAGGCCGCGCTCGCGGAGGCCGGCGGCCGCCTCCATGCCGATGAAACTCGCGCCGACGACGACGGCCCGGCGCGCGCGCGCGGCCGTCGCGATGACCGAGTCGGCGTCGGCGAAACTGCGCAGCAGGCAGATGTTCTTCAGGTCGGAGCCGGGGATGTTGAGGCGGACGGGCGTGCCGCCCGTGGCGACGAGCAGCGCGTCGTAGGCGAGCGTTTCGCCGCCCTCGAAGGTGATCGTCTTCGAGTCGGCGTCGACGCGCGTCACCTCGCGGTTGCGGAGGAGTTCGATGCCGTGCTCGGCGTAGAACTCCTCGGGGCGGAGCGGCATCCACTCGGGTTCCGCGTGCCCCTGAAGGTAGTCCTTGCTGAGGTTGGGCCGGTCGTAGGGCGCGCGGTCTTCGCGCGTGATTAAGAGGACGCGCCCGCGGAAGCCCTCCTCGCGCAGGGCCTGCGCCGCGGCGTAGCCGGCCGCGCCCGCGCCGAGGATGGCGAAGAGGTACGGGTCGGCGGCCGCGTCGCAGCCGGCCATCGCGGGAGTCCGCCGATCCTGCGTCTCGGCCGGGAGGCGGACGAGGACTTGCTCGCCGGCGACGCGCACGTCGTAGCTGGCGAGGGCGTCGAGCGCGGGCGGCTCTTCGAGGTCGCCGGTCGTGACGTTGAAGGCGGCGTGGTGCCACGGGCAGATGACGCGCGTGCCGCAGAGCGCGCCCTCGGCGAGCGGCGCGCCGTAGTGCGGGCAGGTGGCGCTGACGGCGTGGAACTCGCCGCGGACGCGCGCCAGAAGGATGCGCGTCTCGCCGGCCGAAAACTCTTTCATCTCGCCTTCGCGGAGGTCGGAGGCGCGCGCAAGGGGAACTTCTCTGTAGTCCATAACAATGGTCAGGCCACGTTGATGAGGTGGCCCAACTTCTCCTTTTTGGTCTTGAGGTAACCGGTGAAGCAGTCGTGAGGCTCGACTTCGAGCCGGACGCGCTCGACGACTTCGAGGCCCGCCTGCCGCAGAGCGCGAATCTTCTCCGGGTTGTCCGACATCACGCGCACCCGCCGCAGGCCGAGCGCCGAGACGATCTCGGCGCACTGCTCGTAGCGCCGCAGGTCGGCCGCGAACCCGAGCCGCTCGTTGGCCTCGATGGTGTCGGCCCCCTCGTCCTGCAAAGCGTAGGCGCGAATCTTGTTGACGATGCCGATGCCGCGCCCCTCCTGCTGCTGGTAGACGATGCAGCCGTGGCCCTCGCGCGCGATGAGCTCCATGGCGGCGCGCAACTGCCGGCCGCAGTCGCACTTGACCGAGCCGAAGACGTCGCCCGTCATGCACTGCGAGTGGATGCGGACGGGGCTGGGGCGCTCGGGGCGCAGCTCGCCTTTGACGAGCGCGACGAACTCCTCCGAGGAGTTGAGCGAGCGGAAGGCGACGATGCGGAACTCGCCCGCCTCGGTCGGCAGCCGCGCCTCGGCGACCCGCTCCACGGTGGCCTGCCCGGAGGGCCTCAGAGTTTGCCGGTAAGAATCTAACTGTGTCAGCGTCATCGAAGTTTTCCCCGTCTGTCCTCAGCCCCCGCCACGCCCGTCGCGGCCGACCCCGTGGTGGAAGACGAGGTGCCCGCCGTACCAGCCTCCGACCGATAAGAGCAGGAGGCCCAAAGCTTCGAGCACGAGGGCGCCGGCCACCCCCTTGCCCGTCGGCGGCGCCGGCCCGCCCCGCACGGCGAGGCTCGCGGCGTAGGGCGCCAGCGCCCCGAGGATGAACAGCATGTGCCGGGTCGCGGTCGCCTGCGCCGGGTCGTCCTGCCTGAGCGCGACGTAGTCCACGAACCCGGCCGTGGCGGCGGCCGCCGCGGCGGCCAGCCCGAGGGCGATGCACCAGAAGGAGACGGCCCACCAGACCGGCTCGCCGCGCCAGAGGCCGACCGCGTCCCACACGAGCGACGTGCCGAGCAGCCCGACGGGTACGTCGCTCAGGACGGCGTGCAGAGGGTGGCCGAAGACGCGCAAGCCCCGCATCACGACCTCAACCGACCGCCGTGAAGATGGCCGCCAAAAGGATCACGAACGAGACGACGGCCCCGGCCCCGTGGATCACCACGTAGTTGATGGGCAGCGCCTGCCCGCGCAGGTGCGAGGCGAACAGCATGAAGCCGCCGAGGGCGGCGATGACGAACCCGGCCAGCGCCACCAGCGCGAGCGTCGAGGCGGTCGAGTTAATGACGAAGAGGATGAGCGCCACGAGGCCCGACGCGGCGAACAGCCCGTGAACCACGGCCAGCGCCATCGGCGGCAACTCGCGCCCGCCGAAGCGCATGGCCGCCATCACGACTCCGCCGAGGGCGGCGACGGCAAAAAGTACGGCTGCAACAGTCATGACTCGTCTCCTTCAGGATTCTCGGGCGAGAGTCCCCGCGAAATGGGTCTGCGGCCCGCAACCTCCGGCCTGCTTGCGAGCTAAAATACACCTCTCCCGTAATAAGTCAAGAACTATTTTGACTTATTGTGTTTTCGACAAAAGGGGAGTAGAATCCGCCGTGAGGAGGCGATTATGGAGACGACGAAGTTCGATAAGCGCTTTTTCGAGAGCACGCGAGGGCGCATCGTGACCCTCTTGCGGGCCTCCGCTTGCACCGTCGACGAGTTGGCCTCCCAGCTTGAACTGACGGACAACGCCGTCCGGGCGCACCTGCTGACGCTGGAGCGCGACGGCCTCGTCCGCCAGAGCGGGCTGCGGCGGGGGCCGCGCAAGCCGCACTTCACCTACGTCCTCACGACCGAGGCCGACAAACTCTTTCCCAAGGCGTACGACGCGCTGCTCAACCAGCTCATCGCCGTCCTCAAGAACAAGATGGGGCCGGAGGAGATCGAGGAGGTCTTGCGCGACGTGGGGCGGTACGTCGCGTCCGCCGCCGCCCCCGGTCAGGAGGGAGACTTCGAGGAGCGCGTGCAGGTCGCGCTGAAGGTGCTGGCCGCCATCGGCGGGGCCGCCGAAGTCGAGCGTTACGACGACAAGGTCGTGATCCGGAGTACGGGCTGCCCGCTCGCCGCCGCCGTCTCAGTCCACCCGGAAGTCTGCCGGCTGGCCGAGACGCTCGTCGCCGAGGTGGTGAAGGCCCCGGTCGAGGAGCACTGCAACCGCGACGGGCCGCCCCGCTGCCGTTTTGAAATCAAGAGGGCCGGATAGGCCGAAGGCGGCCGCGCGACTAAACTCTGCTGACCGCGCGCCGCTGTCGCGTCCACGACGGGCTGAACCTCACGCCGCGCTTGTCCTCCCGCTCCACGCACTCCCAGCAGACCGGCTCCGGCACGTTGTCCGGGCTCAAAAAGTTGATAAGGTAATCGGTCTCACTGTCGCACCTTTCGCGGCGGCGGAGCGACTCGCCTCGCGTGTCCGGCATCGCTTATCACCTCCTTCTTCAGCGCGCGCCCCTGTCCCCGCCTCGCGCCGACCGGCAGCCGCCTGAGCGCGCGGCTGATCGTCTTCGCGCCCAGATGGACGGGCGGCGCCTCACAAGTCCCCGGCGGCAGCGAAGCCTCGATCTCGGCGTCGGCCACCCCGTCCAGAGGGTAGCCGCAGCGCGCGAACTCCCGGCGAATTTTTTCGAGCGCGCGCCGGCGCCGGCGCGCGGCCAGCATTTGATGGAACTTAACAATCAACGCAAACACCGCCTTTACTCAATTCTTCAACATCGGGGGGCCTGAGGCATTCCGCGCCGCGCCTCAGCGGCCTGTCGCGCCACCCGCTAGAGGTTAAGGTCGCCCGCGGCCTCCGGCTGGTAGAGCATCTCTTCGACCTCGATGCGCCTCAAGCCCGAGGGCACCTGCCACTCGATGCGGCTGCCCACGCGGTAGCCGAGCATCGCCGTCCCGATGGGCGCGAGGACTGAAATCTTCCCGCCGCCGGAGTCCGCCTCGGTCGGGAAGACCAGCGTGTAGACCATCTCCTCGTCCGAGTCCAAGTCGCGGAGCCGGACTTTCGAGCGCATGGTGATAACGTCCGGCGGCACGGCGGCCGCGCCGACAGTCTCGGCGCGCTCCAACTCCTGCTCCAGCTTGTTGAGGTACGCGTAATTCTCCATGCCGTCGCGCTGCCGGGCCAACTCGATGAGCTTCTCCAGCCGCTGCCGGTCTTGCTCGGTGATGTAAATGGTCGCTTCCTCGATCATGTTTGCCTCGACAACTTTCATCTCGCCCCCCGGCCTTTGTGATTCGTGTCGCCCCGAACTCGGTTGATGCGGTCAACTTCTTCCCAACCACCACCCGCGGCTAATAGTTCACGGGCGGGCCTCGCCGGCCCGGAAGCCGGAGCCCGCCAGTCGTTGCCCACTGACCGTCGGCGCGAAGCCCGCGCAAGGTGTTCGCCTGTGGCGGCCCCTCGCCCAGATTAGCCGCCCACCCCGGTCGCACCGCGCAGGGGCCGTCGCGCGCGACGGTCAATGGATGTATTGATACTAGGCCGAAGCCGGGGTTCGGGACAGAGTGTAAACACCCGAACCCGTCGGGTGTTTACACTCAAAGTCCCGGCGGGTTCGCGGGAGGGCGGAAGCTGTGCGGGATGATGGATGCGGGCCGCGTGTGGGGAACTGAACCTCGATCAGGTTAGCGAATCTTGGTGGCACATCAGCAGCTCGCCCGCGCCGTATTCCTCGCACAGGCAGAGGTAGTTGAGGGCGAGCGCCTCGTCGCCCAGCGTGTCACTCAAACCCAGCTCGCGCGGGTGCAGGCTGTGGCCGAGTCGGTCGAGCGACCAGCGCAGGAATTGGCGGACGGACTGCCCGCGGTGCGGGTAATCGGCGGCGGACTGCTCCAGCGACCGCACGATCTCGACGGCGGACGCGCCGCGGTAAATCTCCCCCTTAGTCCGAAATAACATGACTCACGTCCCACCCGCCCCCGGCCGCAAGCCCGCCCGGCAGTAGCTTTCGCGGAGCCTGCTTCATAACCCCCGCGCCCTTTCCGACTCTGCGCGCCTGCGCTGAGAGCCGTCCCCTGCTTGACGCGCCCATCGTAAAGAGAGCGGCGACCGGCGGCGAGCGTGTTATCACGCGCGGGGGGTAGGTGTTTACTCCTGCGTCGGGCGCGCGGGCGCTTTGTTATACTCTGAGTTTTAGAGGCTGAGGGCGGAGGGAAGTTGTGAGCATCCGTGGACGACTGTTGACGCTGGCGGTGGGCGGAGTCGTCCCCCTCCTCGTCGTCGGCCTCGCGGTGCTCTGGGCGGTGTGAGCGGGGAAGCAGCAGCGGCTCGACGAGTCTCTGGAGCAGCAGGCGGAGCTGGCGGCCGTCGTCTTCGACCGCTGGCTCGACGCGCAGCGCCAGCCGCTTTTGACGTTGGCCGCGTAACCGGCCGCGCGCCTGCAAGACCCCGCGGCGCTCGAAGCCGACTTGCGCGCGGCGCTCGCCCCGCGACGCCACTGGGCCGACCTGCGTGTGTTGGACGCGGGCGGGAGGCTCGTGGCGTCGCACCCGCCGGGCGCCGAGCCTCTGCCGGAAGCCGTCGCCGCGAGGTTACTCGAAGGCGCGCGCCGCGGCCTCGCGGAAGTGGAGACCGACCGGACGCCCGGGGAGGGCGATTACGTCCTCGCCATCGCCGCGCCGGTCGAGGGCGGCGGCGCGGTGGTCGCGCGCCTCGGCGGCGCGGCGCTGAGGGAACCGCTCCGCGGCCTCACGCTCCCCGAGCGCGCGCTCGTCACCCTGCTCGACCCGCGCCGCCGCGTCGTCTACCGCAGCCGGACGCCGGAGTCGGCGTCCGGGGCAGACTTGAGTTACTCGGCGATGCTTCCGGGGCTCGACGGGCAGGCGACGGCGGTCGCGAGGTCGAAGAGCGCGCCCGACGGGGTGGAGCGCGTCTACGGTCTGGCGCGGGTGGGCGCGACCGGATACGTGGTGCTGGTCGGCGTGCCGAGCGACATCCTCTACGCGTCGGCGTGGCGGCAGCTCACGGGCTACGCCGTGGCCGGCCTCGTCGTCGTCCTCGGCACCATGACGGGGGCGCTCCTCGTCGCGCGCAGCATCGTCCGGCCGGTGCGCCTTCTGAGCCTCGCGGCCGGGCGGGAGGACATGCCCGTCCTCTTCGACAAGTTCCACCGCGGCCGGCCCGCCCCGCACTCCGAGGCGACGCGGGGCGCGGCCACCGGCGCGGAGTTTTTAGAAGACGCGGACGTGTCCGGCGTCGGCCTCGGCCTTTACCTCGGCCGCAACGTGATGGAGCAGATGGGCGGCCGCATCACGGTCGAGCCGGAGGTCGGGCGCGGGAGCACGTTCACGCTGCACCTGCCCGTGTGGCGCGAGGGGGGCTGCGGGGAGCGGCCCGGAAGGGTGGGCGACGGTGGCGAAACATCTGCTGGTCGTTGACGACGACCCGAGCCTCCTGCTCGCCGTCTCCGAGACGCTGCGCGCCGAGGGCTACGAGGTGGTGACGGCGCGCCGCGGCGCGGAGGCTCTGGTGCGCGTCGCCGAATCTTTGCCCGACCTCATCATCAGCGACATCCGCATGCCGGGCATGGACGGCTACGCGCTCGTGCGCAACCTCCGCGCCGCCCCGCGCACGCGCCTCATCCCCATCGTCTTCCTGACGGCCAAAGACGAGACGGCCGACCGCATCGCCGGCTTCCGCACGGGCGTGGACGCCTACCTCACCAAGCCGTTCGAGCCGGAGGAGCTGGCGGCCGTCGTCTCAAGCATCCTCGAACGCGTGCAGCGCACGCACTCCGACCTCGCGCGCATCTTCGGCGGGCCCGAGCGCGACGACCTCGACCTAGTCCGCGACGAAGAGTTGACGGACGCCGAGTGGCGCGTCGCCGAGGCCGTCGCGCGCGGACTCTCCAACAAGGAGATCGCGGCGGAACTCGGCCTCAGCCTGCGCACCGTCGAAGGCCACATCAGCCGCATCCTCGACAAGAAGAACCTGAGCAACCGCGTCGAGCTGGCCCTCCACGTGCGGCAGCACAAACAGCCCGAATAAAAGCCCGGCGTGCCGCTAACCATCCCTGACTAGCCTGAAAAAGATAATAAGTCAAGATAGTCATTGACTTATTTTGGGAAGGGTGTATGGTTAGAGGAGTTTGATAGCTGAAGCGGGGGCGCGAGGGGCAGTTAAAAACTGGGGGGCGGCCCCGTCTGCCGCGGGCGGTTATGGAAATCTTAGGCTGGGTGGGGACGGCGCTCGTCATCGCCGCTTACTACCCGCAGATACATCACCTGTACGTCGAGAGGTGCGCGTGGGGCATCAGCGTCCTGACGTGGCTGATCTGGCTCGCCGCCAGCGTGCTGCTCCTGACTTACTGCGCGCTCCGGCGGGAGGCGATGCTGGCCGTCGTGCAGGCCGTCAACATCGCGGCGATAGTGACCACCCTCCTGCTCGTGCGCCGAAGCGACCGCGTCTGCCCGCACCACCTGAAGTCCGCCGGGGCCGCCGCGCGGCGTTGAAGCGGCGCCGCCCCGCCGCCGACGGCGCGGCCTGACGGCCGTCACACCGAGAATCACACCCCGAAAGAGGTACAGCGGTGGCACAGAGCGAATGCCCGATGAAGAAGTTCCCGCGCGTCTCCGTGGTCTTGGTGGTCGTCGTGGCCGCCGTCTTCGCCGCCCGTTGGTTCGGCCTGATCGGGTGGTAGCGCCGGGACGCCGCCGGCCGAAGGGTGAAACGACCGTAGTCCGGATTCGGCGGCGCTCTGTAACAGCGCGCGCGAGTTGTGGTATTACTTACCGCGGCCGTCAGTTGTGAGTTCGCTTGCGTCGAGCGCCCCGCCACTCTCCTGCTTAGGCGTAACCGAAGGGGCGACCCGGCCGCCCGCAGGGAATATTATTCGTCGTAAGAAAGCGAGTCAGGGAAGATGAGACGCGCGCCCCGCGTGGCCTTCGTGCTGTACGTCCTCGCGGCCTCGTTCGCGCTCGCGCCGGCCGGCGCGGCGCAGACGGACATCGAACCCTTCGACAGCCGGGAGGCTTTCAACGCCGCCGCCGCGCGCCTCTCGGCCCTCGACTTCGAGGCCGACGCCCCGGCCCGCGGCTTCAGGATGCACCGCCCGCCCGAAGGTCTCGTGACCGGCGGCGTCGCCTTCCGCGCTTCGGGCGGGGCGCGCTTCGGGCCGGGCGTCGTCTACGTCCTGAGCACACACTACGCCGGCCTGAACCCGTTGTACCACACGGGCACGGGCGCGCTGCTCAGTTGGGCCGCGCCGAATCAGGCCGGCAGCGCCGCGCTCGACGTGACGTTCGCCGCGGGCGTCACGGCCGTCGGCGCGGAGGTCTGGACGCAGCAGCCGCAGGTCTCAAGGGTCGTGGTGACGGCGACGACGGCCGAAGGCCGCTCGCTGACGGCCTTCGTCAACACGCGCGCGCGCCCGGCCGGCTCCTTCGTCGGCTTCATCTCGGAGACGCCCATTGTCTCCGTCAGCTTCCGCCTGCCGCGGGGCCAGACGGGCCTGTTGCTCGACAACTTCGTTTACGGACGCAGGGCCGAGGGCCGCGCCGTGCGCCCGCCCGCCGCCGAAGCCGTCAGGCAGGTCGCCGACGAGGTCGCCGCGCTTTTCGGCGAGACTCCGCCGCCGGCCGGTCAGGGCGCGCCGCCGGCCGGCCAGACGCTCTCGACTCCGCCGCGTCAAAGCCCCGCGACCCCGCCGGGCCGGACTCCCGACGCGAGTCCGTCCCCGGCTCCCCGAACTCCCGCGCCCCCGGCCCCGCCCACCGCGCAGTCGCCGAACTCCGGCCGCGCCGAAACTCCTTCGTCGCCGGGCCGCGGGACAATCGCCTACATCCGGGGGGGCACGGAGATACGACTCGTCGAGGCCGACGGCTCGAACGACCGGAGGCTGTGGACGCACCCTCTGGCGACGGAGGCCGCCGGCCTCTACGACCTCGCGTGGCGGCCCGACGGCGAGGAACTCGCCTTCTCCAGCGGCCACCACGGCGTCGTCTCGCTCTACCACGCGGACATCTACGCCGTGCGGCCGGACGGCACGGGCCTGCGCAAGATCACCAACCCGCCCGACCACGCCGAGTTCGCGCGCCACCCGAAGGGCACGGTCACGGTCACGCTGAGCAACGAGCAGCCCGCCTACCGTCGGCAGCAGGCGAGCGCCGGCGTCTTCTTCGTCTACGTGGCCGGGGCCGACGAGCCGCAGGCGGTCACGCTGCCGCCCGGCTCGTCGAAGACGCTCGTCTTCAAGTCGGTCGCCGACTTCGGCGACCACGCGCAGCCCGTCGTCGCGATCTACGGCCAGCACCGCTGGTTCATGCCGGGCGTTGACGTGCGCGCGGGGCGCAACGTGGAGGCGCCGCCGTTCGCCGTCAGTGGCGACGGCATCGAGCTGCTCGGCGCGTTCCGGCCCGTGTGGCGCGCCGACGGCTCGCGCGTCAGCTACCGCTCCGGCGTCTGCGTCATCAACAGCGCGCCCGCGCGCCCCGCCGCCGGCGAGTACAGCTTCCGCCCGCTCTTCCGGGGCGACCACCCTTCGGGCGCGTGCGCGTGGGACTGGGGGCCGACGCCCGCGCTCGCCGACCAACTCCTCTACACGGAAAACTCTGCGGGCGGCTCGGCCGTCTACCGCATCAGGGAAGGCGGCACGCACCCCGGCGCGAAGCTGCACGTCTTCAGCGACATCAACTACCAACTGCTTCACGACCTGCGCTGGCTGCCCGACGGCTCCGGCTTCCTCTACTCGCAGACGAACCTGATGCAGGACGCCTCGAACATCTTCCGCTACGACTTCGAGACGCGCCGCGCCACCGAGGTCACGCGGCTGGAGGGCGAGTTCGCGCGCCGCTTCGACGTTTCGCCCGACGGGCAGTGGGTCGTCTTCGAGCGGTCGAAGGCGGCCGACGACTACCGCGACGTTGACCTCTGGGTGGTGCGCGCCGACGGCACGGGCGCGCGCCTGCTCGTGCGCGGCGGCCTCGGGCCGGCGTGGCGGTAGAATGTGGCCGGAAGATTCCGCCGGAGGTGACTACGAACTTATGGCCGAACAGGACTGCATCTTCTGCAAGATCGTCGCGGGCGAAATCCCCGCGCAGCTCGTCTACGAGGACGAGCGCGCCGTGGCCTTCCGCGACATCAACCCGCAAGCCCCGACCCACGTCCTCGTCATCCCCCGCGAGCACATCGCCTCGCTCGACGAGGCCGACGACGCGCACGAGAACCTCTTGGGGCGACTCCTGCTCGCCGCGGCCCGCGTGGCGCGCGAAGGCGGACTCGCCCGGTCGGGCTACCGCACCGTCATCAACAACGGCGCGGGCGCGGGCCAGAGCGTCTTCCACATCCACGTCCACCTCCTCGGCGGCCGCGCCCTGAAGTGGCCGCCCGGCTGAGGCCGCGGCGCCCGT
>DATMVI010000627.1:0-18642 GCA_035563275.1 Pyrinomonadaceae bacterium | reverse complement strand
AGGGCGACGAGCAGCGCGCCGAAGCCCGCCCCGGCGAACGATCTGACTCTTTTCATAATGGGTTCACCTCTGCGATGGTTTTGTTCGAGACTGCTGGCGGGCTGGCGGCCGGCGAGCGTCCGCGATTCCTGTTTCCGGTTCCGACTACCAAACGCGCCCGGCCGGGCGAAAGTTTCAGGCGGAGGCCCGCCCGCGGGCGAGGGCGCGTCAAATTTATTCGCGCGGCCCTTTAAGTCGGCTTGAGGCGCCCCCCCCGCGGGCGGGCCTGCGCCCCGTCTACGTGGCGGCGCGGGCGCGGTTGCGGCCCGCCTGTTTGGCTTGGTAGAGCGCTTCGTCGGCGCGGGCGATCATGTCGTGGCCGGACTCGCCGGGGAGGAGTTGGGCCACGCCGGCGCTCAAGGTCAGCTCGAAGACGCGCTCGCCGTCGCCGAAGAGGCGGGCCGAGGCGGTGAGCCTGATCTTCTCGGCGAGCGCGAGCGCGCCGTCGAGCGACGTCTCGTGCGCGAGCACGAGGAACTCCTCGCCGCCGTAGCGGCAGACCACGTCGGAGCCGCGCACGGCCTCGGTGAGCACGCGCCCGAGCTGCATCAGCGCGGTGTCGCCGGCGGCGTGGCCGTAGGTGTCGTTGATGTGCTTGAAGTAGTCGAGGTCGATGAGCAGGCACGAGAGCGGGCGCGCGTAGCGGCGGGCCTCGGAGAGTTCGCGCTGCAAAGAGCGCTGGAGGCCGTAGCGGTTGAGGAGCCCCGTCAGCGGGTCGGTCATCGACATCTCGCTGGCGGCCTCGGCGCGGCGCCGCGCCTCCTCGGTCGTCTCCCTCAGCTCGTCGCGCTCGCGCTTGAGGCGGATGGCGACGGCCACGCGCGCCAGCAGCTCCTCGACGCGGAACGGCTTCGAGATGTAGTCGTTCGCGCCTAGAGAGAGGCCGCTGACTTTGGTCGCCGTGTCGTCGAGGGCCGAGAGGAAGATGACGGGGATGTCGCGCGTCGCCGGGTCTTCCTTGAGTTGGCGGCAGGCCTGAAGGCCGTCGAGGACGGGCATCATCACGTCGAGGATGACGAGGTCGGGGAGCACCGCCCGGGCCACCTCGACGGCCTCGCCGCCGTTCTCGGCCGTGTGGATGAGGTAGCTCTCCCACTCAAGGCGGCGCTTGATGAGGGCGAGGTTGACCGGCTCGTCGTCGGCGACGAGGATCACGGGGGGGTTGGCCGCGGGCGCGGGCGCGCCGCCGCCGTCTGTCGTCTGCTCCGGCTTCATTGATCGAACCGCGCGACCGGGCCGCGCGCCCTCCGACATTATTCGATGCGCGTTTCGCGCCCCGCGGGTGGAGGCCGGGGCGGCCGGGGCAGGACTTCAAAAAGGATCGGGGCCGGGGATTGAAGTCGCGGAACATCTTAAAATAAATTCTCCGACACCGTAAAGCCCCGCCTTGTGTTAAGCTTCCCGCCGCTCCGACGAGATTGCGGATTGGGGATTGCGGATTGCGGATTGGAAGAAGTCCCGAAACTCGTTCTCTGACTTCCGCGACCACGCCGACCGCAGCACGACGCGCCGCCCGTCGCCCCACCATCCGCGACCGGCAATCCACCATCTCCCCGATGGAGGCCCCGCATGCGTAGACGCGAAGGTGACGGCTGCCCCGTGTGGGGCGCGCTGCAAGTGGTCGGCGACAAGTGGACGCTGCTCGTCGTGCGGGAACTGGCGCGGGGCGCGCGGCGCACCACCGAGCTGCTCGCGGGGCTCCAGCCCATCAGCAGCCGCACGCTGATGGATCGCCTGCGCGACCTTGAGCGCGACGTCCTCATCGAGCGGCGCGACTTCGGCGGCAGCCCGCCGCACGTCGAGTACGTCCTGACCGAGCGCGGCCGCCGCCTGACGCCGCTGCTCGACGCCCTGCGCGCCGTCGGCGAGGCGCTCGACTGCAACGCCTGCGAAGACCGGCGCGAGCGCCACGGCGAATACTGCGACGCCTGCCCCCGCGCCGCGCAGCCGCAAGCGGCGACCGCCGCCACGCGCCGCGCGCCTTCGACCGACGACTCCATCGTCCTGCTCTGAGCGACTGCCGGTTTCGAGTCCGGAAAGTTTTTGATTTCGGATTTTTGATTCGCGTTTGAACGCGCGCGCCGCCCTCTCCGAATCGGAAATCCGACATCGCGAGCCCGAAACCCCTTTAACTCGAAACTTCCGGGTGCTGCCATGAACCTGCTTCGCGTCCTCCTGCCGTTCGCGCTCGCCCTCTCCCTTTCGCCTTTACCGTTCGCCCGCGCCGGGCAGAATGGCGGGGCGGCGCGCGCCCGCCGCGTCGAGCAGGGGCTTTTGCCGGCCGTGCTCGTCAGGGGCCAGCCCGCGTGGACGCTCGCAGAGCGGATGCGGCATTACAAGACGCCGGGCGTGAGCGTCGCCGTCATCAGGGACTTCAAGGTCGAGTGGGCGCGCGGCTACGGCGTGAAGGACGTGGAGACGGGCGAGCCCGTGACGGAGCGGACGCTTTTTCAGGCCGGCTCCATCAGCAAGCCCGTGGCGGCGATGGCCGCGCTCAGGAAGGTCGAGCAGGGCAGGCTTTCGCTCGACGAAGACGTGAACCGCAAACTCGTCTCGTGGAAGCTGCCCGAGAACGAGTTCACGGCGAAGCGGAAGGTGACGCTCGCGCACCTGCTCAGCCACACGGCGGGCCTCACCGTCCACGGCTTCCCCGGCTACGCCGCCGGCGCGCCGCTCCCCACCGTCCCCCAAATCCTCGACGGCGCGGGCCCCGCAAACACCGCGCCCGTCCGCGTAGACTCGGAGCCGGGCACGCGCTTCCGCTACTCCGGCGGCGGCACGACCATCGCGCAACTCCTGCTCACGGATGTCGAGCGCAAGCCGTTCCCCGAGATCGCGCGCGAGACCGTCCTCGCCCCGCTGGGCATGAAGGACAGCACCTACGAGCAGCCGCTCCCCCCCGCGTGGCGCGGGCGCGCCGCGTCGGCCCACACGGCCGACGGCCGCCGCGTCGAGGGCAAGGCGCACGTCTACCCCGAGATGGCCGCCGCCGGCCTGTGGACGACGCCGACCGACTTGGCGAAGTTCGGCATCGAGGTGCAGCTCTCGCTGCGAGGCAAGTCGAATAAAGTCATCTCGAAGGCGACGGCCGAGCGGATGGTGACGCCCCACGTCTCGGAGGACGTGGGCCTCGGCTTCTTCGTCCAGAAGCGCGGCGGGCACATCTACTTCGGCCACGACGGCTCGGACGAAGGCTTCCTCGCGCGCCTGCTCGTCCACAGGGACAAGGGCTACGGCGCGGCCGTGATGGTCAACTCCAACGGCGGCGGCCAGCTCATCGGCGAAATCTTCCGCGCCGTCGCGCGCGAGTACGGGTGGGACGAGTACCTGCCGCCCGAGCACGTGCCGGTCACGGTGGACGCCGCCCGGCTCGCCTCCTACGCGGGCCGCTACCTCGTCAACCCCGACCGCGTCGTCGCCGTCACGGCCGAGGGCGGCCGCCTCTTCGCCGAGCAGACGCAGTCGCCGAGGGCCGAGCTGTTCGCCGTCTCCGAGACGGAGTTCGTCCGGCGGGACGCGAACGTCCGCTACACCTTCGTGCCCGGCGGCGAGGGCAGGCCGGCGAAGCTGCTGTTGACGAACGGCCCCGGCGCGCCGCCGCTCGCCGTGGACGCCCCGCGCGTCGCGGCCGACGCCGCCATCCCCTACGAGCTTTTGCTCGCGGGCAGGGCCGAAGAGGCGGTGGCCGCCTACCGCCGCATCAAGCGCGAGCAGCCCGGCGAAGCCGTCGTCTCCGAGGCGCGCCTCAACAACCTCGGCTACGAGCTGCTGCGTCAGGGGAAGCGCCGCGAGTCGGTCGCCGTCCTCGCCCTCAACGCCGAACTCTACCCGCAGTCCTCGAACGTCTACGACAGCCTCGGCGAAGCCTACATGGAGAGCGGCGAACGCGAACTCGCGATCAAAAACTACCGCCGCTCGCTGGAGCTCGACCCGAAGAACTCAAACGCCGTTCAGATGCTGAAGAAGCTGGAACAGAAGGAGTAGTCAGTAGTCAGTAGTCAGTAGTCGGTAGCGCTCCGCGTGATTGATGCTGACGCCGACACGCGAACGATACGAGAGCGGCCGTCTTCCTACTGACTACTGACTACTGACTACTGTCTACCGTCTACGTGGGGTTTCTGATGAACATACGCGAGTACAACCGCCGCGCGTGGGACATGGAGGTCGAGCGCGGGAGCGAGTGGACGCGGCCCGTGGGGCCGGAGGTGACGGAGGCCGCGCGCAGGGGCGAGTGGTCGGTGCAGTTGACCGAGACGAAGCCCGTGCCGCGCGAGTGGTTCCCGGAGATGCGCGGGCTGGACGTGCTCTGCCTCGCGGCCAGCGGCGGGCAGCAGGCCCCGGTCTTCGCGGCCGCCGGCGCGCGGGTCACCGTCCTCGACAACTCGCCGCGCCAGCTCGCGCAGGACGCGATGGTCGCCGCCCGCGACGGACTCGAACTGCGCACCGTCGAGGGCGACATGGCCGACCTCTCCGTGTTCGAGGACGAGAGCTTCGGGCTGGTCTTCCACCCGGTCTCGAACCTCTTCGTCCCCGACGTGCTCCCCGTCTGGCGCGAGGCGTTCCGCGTGCTCCGCCCCGGCGGCCTCCTGCTCGCCGGCTTCAACAACCCGGCGCTCTACCTCTTCGGCCCCTACGAGGCGACCGAGTTGACCGTCAAATACAGGCTCCCCTACTCCGACCTTGAGAGCCTGCCCGAGGCCGAGCGCCGCCCCTACATCGAGAACGAACAGCCGCTCGAATTCAGCCACACGCTGACCGACCTGCTCGGCGGCCAGCTCGACGCCGGCTTCCACATCGTCGCGCTCTACGAGGATCACCACCGCGAGCACCCGCTCGGGCGCTTCATGGAGACCTACCTCGCGACGCGCGCCCTCAAGCCGGCGTGAGCGGCGCGGCCGAAGACGAGACCGGGCCGGGCGTGCCGGGCGACGCGCGCTCTGGCGGCGCGGGGCGCGTGGCGCGTCGCGCGGGGCCGGTCTTCGCCGTGCTCGCCGTGCTCGCCGCGGCCGCCGCGCTGCTGCGCTGGCAGGGGCGTTTGTGGGCGTGCGATTGCGGGCGGCTCCTCTTCTGGACGGGCGAGGCTTGGGGGGCCGACACCTCGCAGCACCTCTTCGACCCGTACAGCTTCACGCACGTCCTGCACGGCGTCGTCCTCTGCGGGCTGCTGGCGTGGCTCGCGCCGCGCGCCGGGCGGGCGTGGCGGCTCTGGCTGGCGGTCACGGCCGAGGCCGCGTGGGAGGTGATCGAGAACACCGAGTTCGTCATCAACCGCTACCGCGAGGCGACGGCCGCGCTCGGCTACGCGGGCGACACCGTCGTCAACTCGCTCGGCGACGTAATCGCCTGCGCCGTCGGCTTCCTCGCCGCCCAGCGCCTCGGCCTCGTCCGCTCCGCCGCGCTCTTCGTGCTGGTCGAAGTCGTTCTGCTCCTGACCATCAGGGACAGCCTCCTCCTCAACGTCCTCCTGCTCCTCTACCCGCTCGAAGGCGTCCGCGAGTGGCAGGCGGGGCACTGAAAGAAGTAGTCAGTAGTCGGTAGACAGTAGTCAGTAGGAAGACAGTCTCTCTCGTATCGTTCGTGTCAGCGTCAGCGTCAATCACGCGGAGCGCTACCAACTACTGACTACTGTCTACTGACTACTGACTACTTCCTTAACGGAGCGGCCGTGAGTCGAGACTCTTCGCCCAACCCGAATCTGAAGGCCGGCGGCCTCGGCCTCCTGCTCGCGCTGTCGGCCTGCAAGCTGGCGCTGCACCTCGCGACCAACGGCGGCTACGGCTACTTCCGCGACGAGTTGTACTACCTCGCGTGCGCCGAGCGGCTCGACTGGGGTTACGTCGATCAGGCCCCGCTCATCGCGTGGGTGGCGCGGGCGGCGCGCACGCTGCTGGGCGACTCGCTCCCGGCGCTCCGCTTCCTGCCGGCCGTGGCCGGCGCGCTGACCGTCTTCCTCGCGGGCGCGCTCGCGCGCGAACTCGGCGGCGGCCGCGCCAGTCAACTGCTCGCGTGCCTCGCCGTCATCGTCGCGCCCTACTTCCTCGGCGTCAACACGCTGCTGACGATGAACGCCTTCGAGCCGCTCTTCTGGCTCCTCTGCACGCACCTCGTCGTGCGCGCCTGCAAGACGGGCGACGAAAAACTCTGGCTGTGGTTCGGCGTCGTGGCCGGCGTCGCGCTTTTGAACAAGCACTCGACGCTCGTCTACGGCTTCGGCGTCGTCGCGGGCCTTTCGCTCTCGCCCGCGCGGAGGTTCTTCCTGAGCCGCCGGATGTGGCTCGGCGGCGCGGCGGCCTTCCTCATCTTCCTGCCGCACCTCCTCTGGCAGATCGGGCACGGCTGGCCCATCGTCGAGATTCTGCGCAACGCCGACCGCAACCAGAACGTCGAGTTCTCGGCCGCCGGCTTCCTCGCCGGGCAGGTCTTGCTGCTCCACCCGCTGACGCTCCCGCTCTGGCTCGCCGGCCTCTACTTCTACCTGTTCGCGCGCGCCGGCCGCCCCTACCGCGCGCTCGGCTACGCCTACCTCGTGATGCTCGCCGTGATGATGGTCACGCGCGCGAAGGTCTACTACCTCGCGCCCTTCTACCCGGCGCTGTTCGCGGCCGGGGGCGTGGCGGTTGAGGCGTGGACGGCGCGGCCGCGCGCGAGGTGGCTGAGGCCGGCGGCCGTCGGCCTACTCGTCGCGGGCGGGGTTTTGACCGCGCCCCTCGTCCTGCCCGTGCTGCCGATTGAGACTTTCGTCAACTATCAGGATCGTCTCGGGCTTGAGCCGCCGCGCGCGGAGAAGTCGCACACGGGCAAGCTGCCGCAGCACTACGCGGACATGTTCGGCTGGGAGGAGATGACGGACGTGGTGGCGCGCGTCTACCACTCCCTGCCCGAGGGCGAGCGCGCGCGCTGCGCCGTCTACGCCAGCAACTACGGCGAGGCCGGGGCCGTGGACTTCTTCGGCCCCCGCCGCGGCCTGCCCAAAGCCATCAGCGGCCACCAGAACTATTTCCTCTGGGGGCCGCGCGACTACACCGGCGAGTGCGTCATCACCGTCGGCTCAGACCTCGAAGACGTGCGAGAGTCCTTCGACTCCGTCGAGCACGCCGCCACCTTCACGCACCCGCACGTCATCCCGCACGAGAACAACACGCCCGTCCTCGTGGCCCGCCGCCCCAAACGGCCCCTCAAAGAAATCTGGCCGGACGTGAAGTGCTTCAGCTGCTAGGGAAGACCTGAGAGGCGAAAAGGGGGGCGCAGGCTCTGACCCCGCGCCCCCGGAAAGGGTTCCCGATTCGGCCCCGGCTCAGGAAGACAGCTCTGCCGCCGGGCTGGTGTAGACCACGCCCTCGACCTCCGCCTTGTCGTCCCCGGCGGCCTCCGGGTGGTTCGGGATGACCTCGCCGTCGGGCATGATGATCTGCTCGTGGTCGGCCGTGATGATCTCGCCTTCCATGGTGACCTCCTCGCCGGTCATCGTCAGGACGGGCAGCGAGTCGAGAAACCTTTCGGCGTCGATGGCGGCCATGCAGCCGGTGCCGGCGGCCGTGACCGCCTGCCGGTAAAAACTGTCCTGCGCGTCGCCGCAGGCGAAGACGCCGGGGATGTTGGTCGCCATCGAGCGCCCGGCGGTCTTGATGTAGCCGACCTCGTCCATGTCGAGCCAGCCCCTGAAGACATCCGTGTTCGGCTTGTGGCCGATGGCGACGAAGACGCCCTCGCAAGGGAACTCCGACTCCGCGCCCGTCAGCCTGTTGCGCAGCCGCACGCCCGTCACGCCCGTCTCCGGCGCGCCGAGGATTTCCAGCACCTCGGTGTCCCAGATGAAATCAATCTTCGGGTTGGCGAACGCCTTGTCCTGCATGATCTTCGAGGCGCGCAGCGTGTCGCGCCGGTGAATCACGGTGACGCGCGTGCCGTAGCGCGTCAGGAACGTCGCCTCCTCCATCGCGGTGTCGCCGCCGCCGATGACGACGATGGGCTTGCCCTTGAAGAAGAAGCCGTCGCAGGTGGCGCAGGCCGAGACGCCCAAGCCGCCGAGGCCCTGCGGCGCGGGGGCCTCGCCGGGGATGCCGAGCCACTTGGCCGACGCGCCCGAGGCGACGATCAGGGTCTCGGCCCTGACCTCGTGCCCGTCGTCGGTCCAGAGCGTGAACGGCCGCTTGCTCAAGTCCACCCTGCTGACGAAGGTGACGAGGAACTCGGTGCCGAAGCGCTTGGCCTGCTCCTCGAACTGCTGCATCAGCTCCGGCCCCTGTATGCCGTGGGCGAAGCCGGGGTAGTTCTCGACCTCGGTCGTGATGGTCAGCTGGCCGCCGGGCTGCGGGCCGTGGATGACGAGCGGGTGGAGGTCGGCGCGGGCGGCGTAGATGGCGGCCGTGAGGCCGGCCGGCCCCGAGCCGACGATGACGACTTCGCGGTGCAGAGTCTCTGTAGCCATGCCGTTAGTTTTACTCTCCTACGGGGGATTGCGTCTGTAAGCGCGCTCACAGACCGGGGCGCGGGCCGGTCGCGGTAGCCTTTTTCTCGGCGCGTGTAGTATAACTTTTCCCGCAAACGGAGTCGAATTTGACCGCACGCGAGCGCACGGCGCGCCCGTCCTACCCGCGAACGCGCCGCCCCTGAAACCCTTTGAGCACGCCGCCCGACAGCAGCGAGAGACAGGACGGGGAAGGCTTCCGCGTCGAGACCGTCGCCGTGCTCGGGGCGGGCACGATGGGCCACGGCATCGCGCAGGCGGCCGCGCAGGCCGGCTACCGCGTCGTGCTGCGCGACCTCACGGAGGAGCTGGTCGGGCGCGGCCTGCGCGCCGTCGAGTCGAATCTGGCGAAGGGCGTCGAGCGCGGCAAGGTGACGGAGGAGGAGAAGGCGCGCGCGCTCGCCGGCCTGCGCGTGACCACCTCGCTGGCCGAGACGGCCGACGCGGAACTCTTCGTCGAGGCCGTCCCCGAGCGGCTCGACCTCAAGCGCGCGACGCTCGCCGAGGTCGAAGCCGTCGCCCGCAAGCCTTTCGTCTTCGCCACCAACACCTCTTCGCTCTCGATCACCGAGGTGGCCGAGGGCGCGGCCCGCCCCGAGCGGGTCGTCGGGATGCACTTCTTCAACCCCGTCCACATCATGCGTCTGGTCGAGATCGTCGTCGGCCGCGAGACCTCGGCCGAGGCGGTCGGGGCGGCGCGCGCGGTCGCGCGGCGCATGCGGAAGGAGCCGATCGTGGTGCGCGACGTGCCGGGCTTCGCCTCGTCGCGGCTGGGCGTGGCGCTGGGGCTGGAGGCGATGCGGATGGTGGAGGAGGGCGTGGCCGGCGCGAAAGATATAGATACGGCGATGGAGTTGGGCTACAATCACCCCATGGGGCCGCTCCGCCTGACCGATCTCGTCGGCCTCGACGTTCGCCTCAACATCGCCGAGTACCTGTACGAACGGCTCGGCTCAGAGCGCTTCCGCCCGCCCGACATCCTGCGGCGCATGGTCGCCGACGGCAAGCTCGGCAAGAAGACCGGCGAAGGGTTCTACAAATGGGAGTAGCCAGTAGCCAGTAGTCAGTAGAAAAACACCTCTACTTACACGGCCTGCTGACACCAACCACTCGACTGGCGAGACGAACCTACTGACTACTGTCTACTGGCTACTGACTACTGCTTCTATGAGCCGGCCGACGAACGAAGAGAGACGATTCGCGCTGAGGATGGCGCTGCGCCTGCCGATCATCGTGTCGGGGCGGGCCGAGGACGGCGCGGCGTGGAGCGAGCCGACCGAGACGGACGACATCTCGACGCTGGGCGCGCTCTTCCACCTCAACCAGCGCGTG
The DNA here is from genome assembly GCA_035563275.1 of Pyrinomonadaceae bacterium. GTDB lineage: Bacteria > Acidobacteriota > Blastocatellia > Pyrinomonadales > Pyrinomonadaceae > QHXN01. The sequence continues at coordinate 8,804 of DATMVI010000627.1, read as the reverse complement.
GCCCGCGGCGACCAGCTCTACCTGCGCGCCCACCGGCCCGACGGCGCGCCCATCGAGGCCACGGCCCGCGTCGTGCGCATCGCCCCGGCCATCTACGGCACGGCCCGCGTCGGCGTCCAGATCATGGAGCCGACCGACAACTGGCTCCGCCTCTTCGTCTCGTGGGTCGCCGACGAGCAGCAGACCTCTTCGCCGGAAGGCGAGGCGCAGTAAGCGTCGTCAATCGTCAATCGTCAATCGTGAATCGTTTTGAGCGCCGGCCGCCGTTGAGCGTCAGCATCCAACGGAAGGCCCGCCCGACCGCGGCTCGCGATTGACGATTCACGATTTACGTCTTTTAAGGAGAATCATGGCTTCATACGAGACCCTTCTGCTTGAGCGGCGCGGCCGCGTCGCCGTCGTCACGATCAACCGGCCCGACAAGATGAACGCGCTGAACATCCAGACGCGGGCCGAGGGCGCGGCCGCCCTCGACGAGCTGCGCGAGGACGCCGAGGCGCGCGTCGTCGTCATCACCGGCGCGGGGCCGAAGTCTTTCGTCGCGGGCGCGGACATCTCGGAGTTCGCCGGGCGCACGGCCGTCTCGCAGCGCGAGGTGATGCTCGGCCGCTCGCTCTTCACCGCCGTGGACTCGTTCCCGAAGCCGATCATCGCGATGGTCAACGGCTACTGCTTCGGCGGCGGCTGCGAGCTGGCGATGGCCTGCGACCTGCGGGTGGCGAGCGAGACGGCCGTCTTCGGCCAGCCCGAGATCAACCTCGGCATCATCCCCGGCGGCGGCGGGACGCAGCGCCTCACGCGCCTCGTCGGCGAGACGAAAGCGATGGAGCTGATCCTGACCGGCGACCGCATCGACGCGCAGACCGCCTTCCAGCTCGGCCTCGTCAACATGGTCGTGCCGGCCGCCGACCTCGAAGCGAAGACGATGGAGCTGGCCAACCGCATCGCCGAGAAAAGCCCGGTCGCGCTCCGCATGGCGAAGGAGTCGGTGAAGACCGCGGCCCGCGCCAACCTCGACGAGGGCCTGCGCCGCGAGATCGACCTCTTCGCCATCTGCTTCTCCAGCGAGGACAAGGACGAGGGCGTCAGGGCGTTCCTCGAAAAGCGCAAGCCCGAGTTCAAAGGCCGCTAAAAATCAGGACACGGGCGGAAGCCGGGCCGCCGGCGGGGGCCTCTCAGGCCTCGTCAGCGAACTCGTGATGAGGACTGAGAGGCCCCCCCTCGCGGCCGGGCTTCCGCCCGTGGTTCGCGACTTTCGGTGTTTGCATTTTGCGGGCGCGGTTTGTTATTTTATAGCCCGTCCGGCGCGGGGCCGTAGCTCAGCTGGGAGAGCGCTTGAATGGCATTCAAGAGGTCAGGAGTTCGATCCTCCTCGGCTCCATAAACGTGACACGGAAGGCGGGCGGCAGCGGTTGCCGCCCGCCCTTTTTTTGCGCGGAAATATTTCCCCGAGCGGCCGCGCATTAAGCGTTTCCTTGACTACACTCACGGGGCGGCGGGCGGCTGTCATTCCGCCGCCGTTTCGGTTATCATTCTGCCGCTCCCAGACAGGTTATGCGCGAAAGCGGCGGCGGGTCTTCGATCCGGACGGGGAGGGGTGATGGCTGCTGTGGCGAGCGTTGAGGCTCCGGTCGTGATGCTGGTGGACGACTACGAGGACACGCGCCGGATGATCCGGTGCATGCTGGAGCTGCGCGGCTGCCACGTGGTCGAGGCCGCCAACGGGCAGGAGGCCATCTCGCTGGCGCAGGCGCGCAGCCCCGACCTCATCCTCATGGACCTGAACATGCCCGTCCTCGACGGCTTCAACGCCACGCTGCGCATCCGCGAGTACGAGGCGACGCGCGACGTTCCCGTGGTGGCCGTGACCGCCTACGACACGGCCGAGTTCCGCGCCGCTGCCAGCGCCGTCGGCTGCTCCGACTACGTCGTCAAGCCGCTCGACCTCGACCGCCTCGGCGCGCTCCTCGAACGCCTCCTCCCCTCCCGCGGGAACGGAAAAAAGCAGTAGACGGTAGGCAGTAGTCAGTAGCCGGTAGAAAAACCCTCTTTAATGAGTGGTTCGTTCATCAACGTCGGCATCCGTAGCGCGGAGCGCCTACTGACTACTGACTACTGTCTACTGTTATAATTCCCCCCTCCCCCTCAGACGATTTCACAGACGGGAGCGAGCCATGAAGAGAAGATTTTTTCTGGGGCTGGCGGCGGCCGCCCTTCTGTCCGGCGCGGTCACGGCGCGGGCGCAGGCGACACCGCAGACCCCGGCCGACCGCGTCACGGTTGAAGAGTTGAAGCGGCTGCTGGCCGAGGGCAAGCCGGTGCTCGTCCTCGACGTGCGCGGCCACGCCGACCTCGTCATCAAAGGCGCGCGCCACATCCCGCTCGACCAAGTCGAGTCGCGGCTGGGCGAGTTGCCGAAGGGGCGCGAGGTCGTCACCTACTGCGCTTGACCGAGCGAGGCGACCAGCGCCCGTGCGGCGCAAATCCTTCGCGAACACGACTTCAAGGCCCGCGCCCTCCTCGGCGGCTGGAACGCGTGGCGGGACGCGGGCGGCGAGACCGAGCCGCTTTCGTCGGGAGGCCACGGCGAGACTCACGCCATCGCCTCCCCGAACCCTTCCGTTAAGGAGGCCGCGCCCGCGCCCGACGCCGCGCCCGCCGAGGCGAAAACCGCCCCGGCCGAGCCGGCCGCCGCCGCCAAGCAGGCCCCGATGCGGAAAGCCCGCAAGCGCAAACCCCGCCCGCGCAACGACGATTAAGTTCCGGTTGACGGGCGGCGGGTTGAAAGACGGCGAGCCCGCGCGGCGGCCCGTCTTCTAACCCGCCGCCCGTCAACCGGAACTTTTTATTTGACCCGGCTCTTCTTGCGGCGAAGGAAGTCTATGAGGACGAACTGCGTGAGGTTGCCGGGGGTGGCGAAGTAGGCTTTGCCGTTGGTCATCTGCGACATCCGCTTGACGAACTCGACGAGGTAGTAGTCCGAGGCCAGCATGAAGGTGTTGACCTGAATGCCGGCCTTGCGGCAGGCCTGCACCTCGCGGAAGGTCGCCTCCATCACGAGCGGGTCGCCGCCCATCGAGTTCTTGTAGAGCCTCCGGCCGGCGCGCAGCTCGCCGAAGGGCCGCCCGCCGCGCCCCTGCGCCGCCCCCTCTTCGAGGAAGCACGCCGTCGGCTTGCCGTCCGTCACCATCACGATCTGCTTCATCTCCTTGCGCTGCGCCTGAAGGAGACGGCGCGCGAGCTTCAGGCCCTCGGCCGTGTTCGTGTGGTACGGGCCGACCTGCGTCGAGGCGAGGCGGGCGAGCGGCAACTCCTCCGCGTCGTCGTGGAAGAGCACGACCTTCAAAGAGTCTCCGGGGTACTGCGTGCGGATGAGGTGCGCGAGCGCGAGCGCCACCTTCTTGGCCGGCGTGAAACGATCCTCGCCGTAGAGGATCATCGAGTGCGAGCAGTCGAGCATGACGACGGTCGCGCACGAGGACTGGTAGTCCTGCTGGTGGACGTAGAGGTCTCGGTATTCGAGGTTGAGGGGCACGCCCAAGCCCTCGCGCTTGATGGCCGAAAGGAGCGTCGCGTTCACGTCCAAGTTGACCGTGTCGCCGAACTCGTAAGGCGTCGAGGCCTGCGAAGCCTCGACGCCGGTCGAGAGGTGCGGCGTGTCGTGGCGCCCGACCGACGACTTGCCGAGGCTCCCCAGCAAACTCCTCAAAGTCTTGTAGCCGAGGAAGTCTAAACCCTTCTCCGTCACCTCGAACTTCACGTTGCGCGGCAGCGGCTCGCCGACCTCGCCCGGCCCCGGCTGCCCGCGCCGCTCGCGCCCCTCCCGCGGCGGCCCCTCGCTCAGCTTCAGGTAACCCTCCTCGACCAGCCGCTCGACCAACTGATTCAGCAACTCCTCGAGCTGCGACCCGCGGAACTGCCCGCCGTTCTCCGCCAGCATCTCTTCGACATCGCGCTCGGACAGCTCGCCCATCTCCAGCAGGGCCTGCAACAGCGCCTGCCTCAGCGCGTCGAGCGAGGTGTCCTGCTCCCGCCGCTGCCGCGTCCAGTAGTAGTCGTCGTCGAACCCCGAATCCAGCAGCGAGTCCTGCAACAACTCCATCAGATCGCCGAGGCTCAGCCCCGACACGTCGAACCCCTTGAACTTTGAATACCGGATGAACTTCATAAGCGGACACCGCCTCGCTCGCCCCCGGACGCGCGGCGCTCGCGCAGCGTCGGCCGGCCTTCAAACTTCCGCGGGTTGCCGCACATAAAGCACGAACAGGGAGTCCGCGCCTGCGCGAGTTTCCCGACGCGCCTCTCATCCCGGCAGAACACGCCGCCGTAATACTCCCTGACGCGCCGCTTAATGCGCCGCTCGTGTTGCCGCCTGATGGCGCGTGACTTCATGGCTCGCACCATCCTAGCTGTAGCGGCCCGTCTCGGTGAGGTCGTCGTAGATCATGCCGCGGCGGTCTTTGCGGGTCTTGGTGGCGGCGGCGTAGCCGCCCTCCTCGTTGCGGCTGATCTTGTTCTGGGCGTAGAGGCCTTCGAGGGCGAACTCGCAGGCGGAGACGAGGAGGGCCGGGTCGCCGCGCGTGAAGTCGAAGGGGACGAGCGTGGTCTCGATCAGCTCGGGCACGGGGTCGAGGAGCGCGACGCACTCCGAGGCCGAGGCCGTGTCGGCGAGCCGCAGGGTGTTGCCCTCGTCGAACCAGCGCACGGCGGGCGTGAAGTCCATGCCGACGAAGTAGCCCTCGAAGACCTCGCCGGCCGCGCGCTTGATTAAGTCTCTGGCGATCTTGGCCGCGCCGACCTGCTCGCCCTCGTATTCGAGTTCCATCTTGCCGGTCATCGAGGGGACGGCGGCGTACACGTCCGAGACGCGCGGGACGATCTCGCCCTCGCCGGTCAGGAGCGCGCGCCGCTCGGCGTTCGAGACGACCGACTCCATGACGGTGATCGGCATCCGCTGCGAGACGCCGGAGCGGCGGTCGATGCGCTGGTCGTCGCGCGCCTCGAAGGCGACCTGCTCGACCAGCTCGCGCACGAAGTCGGGGATCCGCAGCGTGCCTTCGAGGCCCGGCCGCTCGACCCACGCCTCCTGCCGCGTGATCTCGACGCCGAGCTGCAAGTCCGAGGGGTAGTGGGTCGAGATTTCCGCGCCGATGCGGTCTTTTAAGGGCGTGATGATCTTGCCGCGCGCGGTGTAGTCCTCGGGGTTGGCCGAGAAGACGAGCATCACGTCGAGCGGGAGGCGGACGGGGTAGCCCTTAATCTGCACGTCGCCCTCCTGCATGATGTTGAAGAGGCCGACCTGAATCTTGCCGGCGAGGTCGGGCAGCTCGTTGATGGCGAAGACGCCGCGGTTGGCGCGCGGCAGCAGGCCGTAGTGGATCGTCAGCTCGTCGGACAGGAGGTGGCCGCCGCGCGCGGCCTTGATCGGGTCAACGTCGCCGATCACGTCGGCGATGGTCACGTCGGGCGTGGCGAGTTTTTCGACGAAGCGCGCGTCGCGCCCGACCCAAGCTACCGGCGTCGCGTCGCCCTCGCGCTCTAGGGTCTGTCGGCCGTAGGCCGAGATGGGGCCGAAGGGGTCGTCGTTGACCTCGGAGCCGGCGATGACGGGAATCTTTTCGTCGAGCAGCCCGACGAGCTGGCGGATGATGCGGCTCTTGGCCTGCCCGCGCAGGCCCAGAAGGATCAGGTTGTGGCGCGCGAGGATGGCGTTGGTGAGCTGCGGGATGACCGTCTCGTCGTAGCCGACGACGCCGGGGAAGAGGCGCTCGCCGCGCCGCAGCTTGTCGAGGAGGTTGGCGCGCAGCTCGTCCTTGACCGGGCGCGCGCGGTAGCCCTGCTGTTTGAGTTCGCCGAGTGTTCTGGGTAGTGACATTGCTCTGAAGCCCTTGAAGAAGTAGCCGGTAGTCGGCAGAAAGAGACCCGCCGTCGAATCGTCACGGCGTCGGCGCCCGCCTTACGAACTGCCGGCCGCCGTCTACTGCTCTATTTCCAGTTCGCCTTTCCGTGGCGCGCGCCGCCCCTGATGAGCGACGCCAGCGCCTGCGCGAGCGTGCGGTGCGTGCGCAAGCCTTGCAGGTCAAGACCTAAGCCGACGAGGCTCTGCGCGGCGTGCGCGCTGACGCCGGTGACGACCGCGTCGGCCCCGACGAGCCGCAGCGACGCGACGAGGTTGCCGAGGTTGGCGACCGCGTGCGAATCGACGACGCGCGCGCCCGTGATGTCGATGATGATGGCGCGCGCGCCCGTCCGCGCCACCTCCTGAAGCGCGGCCTTCGTCGCCCGCTCCATGCGCGTCGTGTCGAGCGAGCCGATGAGCGGCAGCACCAGCACGCCTTCGAGCACGGGCACGACCGGCGTGGAGACCTCCTCGAACATCCGCTCGCGCTCGCGCGCGTACTCCTTGAGCGCCTCGTCGGCCCGCTTGCGCTCGACGCCCTGCGCGATGACGTTCGACACCGACGCGAGCGCTTCGAGCGTGTCGTCGGGCAGCGGCCGGCGCGCGAACATCGCCAGCACGCCGACCAGACGGTCTTCGACGACGAGCGGGTAGCCGGCGAACGAGACCATGCCCTCGCGCCGCGCCCACTCCTGATCGCCGACGTGCGGGTCGCCGACCACGGAGTTCGTCAGGTGCGGCCGTCGCTCCTCGGCGATGAGGCCGATCTTGAAGCGGCCCAAAGGCACGCGGCCGTGCGGGCCGTCGAGGTGCGTGTACATGCCGGCGCTCGCCTGCAACTCCAGCACCCGCTCGCCGGGGTTGTACGTCCAGATGCGCGCGAACGCCGCGTCGAGCTGCTCGACGACCGACTCGGCGCAGCGCTGGAGCGTGCGCCGCAGCGTCGTGCCGCTCTCGGCCAGCGCGCGCCCCACGTCGGCGCCGAGCGTCGCCTGCCGCGCGCGCCGCTCCAACTGCTCCTCGGCCCGCTTGCGGTCGGTGATGAGGATGTGCGAGACGACCGCGCCGCCGCGCCCGCCCGGCAGCGGCGTGGCGTAGAGCGTGAACCAGCGCTCCTCGCCGGGCGAGTGGCACGGGTACTCGGCCCGGAAACTCTCGCTGCGCCCTTCGAGGACGGCGCGCACGCCTTCCACTATCTCGGACGCGCCGTCGCCGCCGCCGCCCGCCGCCGCGTCGCAGACCCGGAGGTAGTCCGCCCCCACGTCGGTGCGCGCGCCGGCCCCGCCGTTCTCCGCCGAGAAGCGCCGCCACGCCTCGTTGACGGCGACGATGCGCCCCTCGCGGTCGAGCACGGCGATGTGCGCCTGAAGCGAGTTGAGCACGGCCTGACTCAGCTCCTCGCTGGCGCGCAGCGCCTCCTCGGCGCGGCGGCGCCCGGTGATGTCCATCGTCACGCCGCGCATCCCGGCGGGGCGGCCCCGCTCGTCGAAGACCGGGCCGGAGTGGGCCTCGGCGAAGACGACGCGGCCGTCCTTCGTCAGCCAGCGGAACTCGCTCACGCCGCCCTCGCGGCTCTCGAACTTGGCGCGGGCCTCGCGCGCCGCGCGCTCGCGGTCTTCCGGGTGGACGAGCTTGAGCCAGAAGTTCGGCTCGGCGAGCCACTCCTCGACCGTGTAGCCGAGCAACTGCTCGGCGTAGTCGCTGACGAAGTTGATGCGCTGCGCGGCCTCGTCCGGCTCGCCCCAAGCCTCCCAGACCACGCCGGGGACGCTGCCGACGATGTCGCGCAGGCGGCGGCGCTCGGCCTCGATCTCGGAGGCGAGCCGCGCGCGCTCAAGCTCGGCGCGCTTACGGTCGTCGATGTCAATGCAGGTTCCGATGAAGCCGACGAACTCGCCCGCCGGCGAGTGGCGCGGGACGCCGTTGGCGAGAATCCAGCGGTACGCGCCGTCGCGCCGCCGCAGGCGGTACTCGGTCGTGTAGGGGCGGCGCGCGGCGAAGGCTTCGTTGTAGAGTTCGAGGAAGCGCGCGAGGTCTTCGGGGTGGACGCCCTCCTGCCAGCCCGCGTCGGCCTCCTCGTCCGGCGTGCGCCCGCGGAAGTCGAGCCAGCCCTTGTTGAAGAAGTTGCGCGAGCCGGAGGCGTCCGCCATCCAGATCATGACGGGCGCGGTGTCGGCCATCGTGCGGAAGAGTTCTTCGCTCTCGCGCAGCGCGCCGGTCGCCTGCCTGCCGTTCTGCTTTTTGCTCTTACTCGTAGCCATGCGGGGTCAAGACCAGTGCAGAAGTCAGAATGCAGAATGCAGAATTAAGAGAGCCTGCCTTTCATTCTGCATTCTGACTTCTGCACTCCTTCCCATCCCGTTAATTATTGCTTTCGTGAGAGGCGGCGTAGAGGCCGCCCGCGTCCTGCGTGACCAGCCCGTCCTCTTCGAGCTTTTCGAGGTGCGCGGCGACGGCGCGCTCGGCCATCGCGTGCATGCGCGGGTGAACGTCCGTGTAGACGCGCGCGACGACCTCGGCGAGCGTCCCCGCGCCGGCGCGCACGGCCGCGAGGATGTCGCGCTCGCGCTTGAGGCGGTGCGCGATGTACTCGTCGATCTTCTCGCGCGGGCCGCCGACCGCGGGGCCGTGGCCGCCGAGCAGCACGGTCAGGCGCGGCAGCCCGCGGAAGCGTTCGAGCGTGCGCAGGTAGTCGCGGACGCTCCCCTCGGGCGGCTCGATGAGCACCGAGCCGATGCCGACGATGCAGTCGCCCGTGAGCAAAGCCCCCGCGCGCTCCTCGTAGAGCGCGAGGTGGCCGCGCGTGTGCCCCGGCGTGTGCAGCGCGCGCAAACTCAGGCGCGGGTCGCCGTCAAGTTCGATGATCTCATCGTCCTCGACGAAGCGGTCAACGCGCACGGCGCCC
>DATMVI010000626.1:0-12999 GCA_035563275.1 Pyrinomonadaceae bacterium | reverse complement strand
ACGGCGCGCACGCTATGCGGCGCGACGCCGACCCACGCGCCCGGCGCGACGCCCGCCGCCTCCTCGCGGGCGAGGTCGTTTTTGAGAGCCTCCGCGTGGCGGAGGAAGGTGTCGGGGTCGGGTTCGATGAAGCGGCGCTGGCGCTCGTCGGGCGCGACGTTGTGGCCGGCGCGCGCGTAGGCGACGCGCAGCAGCGCGATTCTCAGCCCGCAGTCGCGCGCCGCGCGCACGACCTCTTTCGCGAGCAGGTTCGGGTCGGCGTACTCGTGCCCTTCGGCCGTGCGGTGCAGATAGTGGAACTCGCCGACCGTGGTGACGCCGCCGAGGGCCATCTCCATGAAGGCCATGCGCGAGGCGTCGTAGAGGTCTTCGGGCGCGAGGCGCGAGGCGGCCGCGTACATCATCTCGCGCCACGTCCAGAACGAGTCGCGCGCCGCCGCCCGGTGCTCGGTGCGCCCGCGGATGACGCGCTGGAAGGCGTGCGAGTGCGCGTTGACCATGCCCGGCAAGAGCGCCCTGCCCGCCAGCCGCACGACGCGCCCGCCGAAATCTCCGCCGGCATCGGCGACGCCGACGACGCGCCCCGTCCGCTCGTCGCAGACCAGCGCGCGCCCCCGCTCGAAGCGCCCGCCCGCGTAGAGCAGCTCGGGCGCGAAGGCGACCGTCCCGCCCACTTCGCCGTGTCGTTGGTGCGTCGTGCTCAAGCTTCACCCGTTATCAATCGGCGAGCGTAAGAATGTGGGGGCAGGGCTTATCCCTGCCCCCACAGTTTTAAATCCCGACTCCGGTCATGGGCGCGCGGCGCGGGCGGGGCGCGACTTCTGCGACCTGATCCACTCGTCCACGTTGCGTTCGAGCACGTCGAGCGGGACGGCGCCGGAGCCGAGCACCACGTCGTGGAACTCGCGCACGTCGAAGGAGGGGCCGAGGCTCGCGGCGGCGCGCGCGCGCAGCTCCTTGAGTTTCAGCTCGCCGATCTTGTAGGCGAGCGCTTGGCCGGGCATCGTGATGTAGCGGTCGATCTCGTTGACGATGTCCTGCTCGGTCTTGGCGGCGTTGTCGAGGAAGTAGTCGATGGCGCGCTGGCGATCCCACTTCATGTGGTGCATGCCGGTGTCCACGACGAGGCGCACGGCCCGCCACATCTCGTAGGTGAGTTGGCCGAACTTCGAGTAGGGGTCGTCGTAGAGGCCCATGTCCTCGCCTAAGGATTCGGCGTAGAGGCCCCAGCCCTCGACGTAGGCCGTGTAGCCGCCGTAGCGCCGGAACTTCGGTATCTCGCCCAGCTCCATCGCGCGCGCGATCTGGAGGTGGTGGCCGGGCACGGCCTCGTGCAGACTCAGGGCCATCATCTCGTACTTGGGCCGCGTCTCCGGCTTGTAGAGGTTGACGTAGTAGAGGCCGGGGCGCGAGCCGTCGGCGGCCGGCTGGTTGTAGTAGGCGGTCGTCGTGTCGGGCGCGAGCTTGTCGGGGATGGGGACGACGCCGTAGGGCATGCGCGGGATGGTCTTGAAGACCTTGACGAGGTGCGGGTCGATGCGCTTCGAGATGGCGCGGTAGGCTTCGAGCAGCTCGCCCGGGTTCTTGTAGTAGAAGTCGTCGTCCGTGCGCAGCTTCCTGAAGAACTCTTTGTGCGTGCCGCGGAAGCCGACCTGCGTCATCACCTGCTGCATCTCGGCGCGGATGCGCGCGACTTCGGACAGCCCCTTCTCGTGAATCTGCTGAGGCGTCATGCCGGTGGTCGTGTAGCGGCGCGCGAGGAAGGCGTAAGCCTGCTCGCCGTCGGGCCACTGCCAGATGCCGACTTGGTCGAAGGAGGCGGGCAGGTACTCTTCGTTGAAGAAGTCGCGGAAGCGGCGGAAGGCGGGGACGACCTGCTGCGAGACGGCCTCGCGGGCCTCGCGCGCGAGCCGGTCGCGGTCGGCGGCGGGGATGTCTTTGTGGAACTGGCGGAAGGGGGCGTAGAAGGGGCTCTCCTCGGGGCGCGCGACGACCTGCTTGTCGAGCTGCGCGGGGACGCGCTTGAGGACTTCGCGCGGCCAGAGCTTGCGCGCCCGCATCCCCTCGCGCATCAGCGCCGTGTTCTGCTCGACGAGGCGCGGCAGGGCGCGCAGGCGCGCGAGCCAGTCGTCGTAGTCCTTGACGGTCTGGAAGCGGAGGAGTTCGGCCAGCTCGTCGGCCGACTGGACGCCGCCGCGCTGGTTAACCGGCATGAGGTGGAGGCGGAACTGGTGCGCCTCGATGTCGGTTTCGAGCGTCCGGCGGAAGAGGTCGTAGTTGAGCTGGTCGGCCGCGGACAGGCGCGCGCGGTCTATGCCGCGCAGGCGCCTGAGGGTTTCGAGCCGGTGGCGGTGGCGGGCCTCGATGGCTTCGAGGCTCGCGTCCTGCCAGCGGTCGTTGTAGCGGCGGTCGCCGAGCGAGGAGGCGAAGGTCGGCGACTCGCGCATCCTCCACTCCCACTCCTCGTCGAAGAGCTGGTGGAGCGCGCGGGCGGGCGGGGCGGCGGCGTTGCGGTTCGCGGCCCTGCGCTGCGCGGGCAGGGCGGCCGCCGGCATCAGCAGCGCGCAGAGGGTGACGGACAGGAGCAAGCCTCGTGCTGGCGAGCGCATCGTTAAAGAACCTCCGGCTTCCGTGTGCGGGATTGGGTTGCGAAGTCTCAGGGAACGCGGGGAAGGATACAACAGGCGAGCAGACAGTAGCCAGTAGTCGGTAGAAAAGAGGCCGGGCCGCGCCGCCGCCGAAGCGGGGCGATTGGTTTTTCCTGCCGGCCGCCTGCCGCCGGCCGCTGGCTACTTCTTCCCCCCGCCCCGCATCTAAATCCCATCATGAGTGTTTCCGTCAAGGATTTGAGGACTTATACGAGTTTCGCGCGGAGGTTCGCCGGGAGGTTCGTGAGGGATCGGGTGCGCGAGTCGCGCGTGCCGGTGAAGCCCGCGCCGCACCGGCCGCGCCCGGCCGGGTGGTCGGACGAGCGTCTGACGGTGGCGTGGCTGGGGCACGCGACGGTGCTGATTAATTTCTACGGGACGTGGCTGTTGACCGACCCGGCGCTCGGGGCGCGCGTGGGCGTGCGCGTCGGCGGCCTGACGCTCGGGCCGCGCCGCCTCGTGCGGCCCGCGCTCGGCGCGCGCGAGTTGCCCGCGCTCGACGCCGTGCTGCTTTCGCACGCGCACATGGATCACAGCGACGTGGGGACGCTGCGGCGTCTGCCGCGCCGCACCCGCGCCGTCGTGCAGAAGGGCAACCGCGACCTCGTGCGCCGCTTCGCGCGCGCCGACGAACTGGCGTGGGGCGAGTCGGTGGAGGTCGGCGGCGCTCGCGTCGAGTCGATCGAGGTCAACCACTGGGGGGCGCGCCGCCTGACCGACCGGCACCGCGGCTACGGCGGCTTCCTCGTCGAGAAGCGCGGGCGCGCGCTGGTCTTCGGCGGCGACACGGCCTACACGAAAGCCTTCGCGCACCTGCGCCACCGCGGCACGCGCGTAGACCTCGCCGTCCTCCCCATCGGCGCCTACGACCCATACATCTACGCCCACGCCAGCCCCGAGCAGTCGTGGGCGATGGCGCGCGAGATGGGCGCGGACTACATCCTGCCCATGCACCACTCGACCTTCCGCCTCAGCCGCGAGCCGGAGGGCGAACCCGTCCGCCGCCTCCTCGCCGCCGCCCGCGACGAGCGCTGGCGCGTCGCCCTCACCGAGATCGGCGAGACGTGGACGCTGCCGGAATAAAAGTTTCGAGTTAAGACGGAGCGCCGGCCGCGAAGCATCAACTTCGCGGCCGGCGCTCCGTCTTTTGTTTTTAACTCGAAACTTCAGTTACCAGTTGAACCGCTCGCGGTACTCGATGGACTCGATGAAGGCGCGCACCATCTCGGCCTTGTGGAAGTCGCCGCCGTTGTCTTCGAGCTTCCTGAGCCAGAAGAAGTAGCCGCCCATGCCGGAGTCCGGCCCCTCGTCCGGGTTGCGGTGCAGGTAGCCGAAGTACTGCATGAGGACGAAGGCGCGGTTCTGCTCGGCGGCGCGGAACGCCGCGTGGTCGGCCACGTGGCGCAGGATCGAGGCCCGCGTGTGCCCGCCCGCGGTCATCCCGTCAACCAAGCTCCGGCGCAACTGCTGGTCGCCGGCCAGCCCGGCGTTCTGGAGCAGCGCGTCAACATACTGTTCGTCCGACATCCCGTCGTAGCGCGCGCGGAACTCGGGGCGCGCCGCCCACGCCGCGACGGCCGCCGTCTTGTTGGCTTCGAGCCGCTGCTGCCAGCCCTGCGTGCCGACGACCACGCCGCGCGCCGCCGCCTGCATGTCCACGAGGAACTGGTTGCGCCGCGGCATCACGCCGTAGCTCACCTTGTTGAGCCGGTAGAGCAGGTAGCCCGTCTCCTGAAACTCGATGGAGAGGAAGAAGGCGGCCGAGGTGTTGGCCCTCATCCGCGTCACGCAGTCGCGCGTGCCGCCGCACTTGACGATCTCGTTCGACCAGAAGCGCAGGCCGCCGTCGTCCGCCTCGCGCGAGAGGAAGTCGCGGTACTGCTGCTCGACGAAGAAGGCCGTGTTGTCGATGTCGTTGGTGCCGGAGGCGACGGCGAGGCCGGCGGTGTTGAAGCCGCCGCTCAGGAGCGTGCGCCCCTGCGTGTCGGTGACGACGACGCGCGTCGCCGTGGTCACCTCGGGCACGAACTGGCCGTCGTTGGTGTGGCGCTCAAGCTCGGCTTCGAGCGTGGTGCCCAGCGTGAGCGTGCCCATCAGGAGGTCGTCGACGAAGACCTGAAGCTGCGTGCCCGCGGGCAGGTTCAGCTTCTCGACCTCGACGTTGAGCTTGCGCTCCGAGCCGCGGCGGCGGAAGCGCGCGTGGCCGGTCGGCGTCAGGCCGCCGACGGGCGCGCCCGCGAGGCGCGACTCGATGCGAACCTCGCCGCTCTGGTTCGGCGTCGGCATCGGCGCGGGGCCGGGGTTCGGGAGCGGCTGGCGGATGTTGGAGAACGAGCCGGCGACGACGGTCGCGCCCGCCGCGTCGGCGACGACGACGCGGGTGCGCGAGTTGACCGCGGGCACGGTCTGGCCGTTCTCGGTCTTGAGCTTGAGCTCGCTGCGGCGCAGGTCGGCGGCGACCGGGATGTTGCCGACGAAGGCCCCGTCAACGAGGACGCGGAGCTGCGTGCCGGCCGGCAGGTTGACGTTCTCGATGCGGACGCGGAACTCGCGGTTCGCGCCCTCGACCTCGAACTCCGAATCGCCGCGCGGCCTGACGCCGCCGATGGGCGCGCCGACGAGGTCGGCCTCGATCTCGTTCATCGCGCCGGGCGTCGGGCTGGGCGAGGGCGAGGCGCCGGGCGACGGCGACGGGTTAGGCGAGGGCGAAGGGTTCGGCGAGGGCGAAGGGTTGGGCGAGGGCGAAGGGGTCGGCGCGGCCGAGCCGAAGGCGCCGGAGACGATGTCCGCGCCCGATTGATTCCTGACGGCGACGGTCGTGCCGTTGGCGACGGCGGGGACGGCCTGCCCGCGCTCGGTCTCAAGTTCGATCTCGCCGGCGCGCAGCGAGTTGATGGTGAGCGTGCCGATCTGCTGGCCGCCGACGAGGACGTTGAGCGCCGTGCCGGCGGCGAGGTTCACGTCCTCCACCTCGACTTCCAGCTTGCGGTCGCGGGGCCCGCGGTCGCGGAAGACGGCCTTGCCCACGGGCCTGCGGCCGCCGATGGCCGGGCCGGACAGTCCGGCCTGAATGATGGTTTCGCTCTGCGCGAAGGCCGGGGCCGCCGCCAGCGCGGCCAGCGTCGCGACGAGCGCGACGAAGGCCGGCGCCGCGCGCCTGAGCGACGAAAGGGATGAAAGTCGGGGATGATCCTGTAGAATAAAAGCTCTGCTGCTCATCGGTTTAACTCCGCAATGCGTTCGGAAATGTCGTCGGCGGGGAGCCGCTTCCGGGCGTACAGTGCGGCGGCGGGCGTGGGAAATACGGCGGGACGAAATTATCGCGGGCGGCGGGCGGGTGATCGGTTCAACCAATCAACTTTTACCAGTCCGCAATCGTGTGGCCTCCGGCCGCGGCCGAAAATGGCTCTGTCGGTCTGCAAAAAGAGTCGCTACCCTGTAAGATGGCGCGACTCCGAAGGGCGAAAGGTGACGGGCGATGGAGCGAAAGGACTTCGAGGGGGCCGGCGTGCAGACCCGAGCCACGCACGCGGGCAAGGAACTGAACACGACGCACGCGGTCAGCTCGCCGATCTGGCTGACGACGGCCTTCCGCGCCGACTCCGGCGAGCACTTCGCCGAGATCGCCTCGGCCGCGCGCCCCGCCGAGTTCTACACGCGCTACGGCAACCCGACGCACAGGGAGGCCGAGGCCGCGCTCTGCGCGCTCGAAGGCGGCGAGGCGGCGCTGCTGACCGCGTCGGGGATGGGAGCGGTCTTCGCGGCCGTGATGTCTTCGGTCGCGGCCGGCGACCACGTCGTCGCGCAGCGCAACCTCTACGCCGGGACCGAGACGCTGATGAAGGAGCTGCCGCGCTTCGGCGTCGAGGTGACTTACGTAGACCAGACGCGCGCCGAGGCGTTCGCCGCCGCCGTGCGGCCCGCGACCAAACTCGTCTTCGTCGAGACGCCGACGAACCCTCTGATGACGCTCACAGACCTGCGCGCCGTCGCCGAGCTCGGCCGCGCGCGCGGCGTCACGACAGTCGTGGACAACACCTTCGCCACGCCCGTCAACCAGCGCCCGCTCGAACTCGGGCTGGACGTGGTCGTCCACAGCGCGACGAAGTACCTCGGCGGTCACCACGACATCACGGCCGGCTGCCTCGTCGGCTCGCAAGCTTTCGTCGAGCGCGCGTGGCGCTTCTCGCTCGTCGCCGGGGCGACGATGAGCCCGTTCGACGCGTGGCTCCTGCTGCGCGGCCTGCGCACGCTCGGCCTGCGCGTCGAGCGCCACAACCGCAACGCGCTGGCGCTGGCGCGGTTCCTCGAAGCGCACCCGCGCGTCGAGCGCGTCCACTACCCCGGCCTCGAATCGCACCCGCAGCACGAGCTGGCCCGCCGCCAGATGCAGGGCTTCACCGGCATGCTCAGCTTCGAGCTGGGCGGCAGCTACGAGGAGGCCGCGCGCGTCGTCGCCTCTTTAAAGCTCGCGACCTACGCGGCGAGCCTCGGCGGCTACGAGACGCTGGTCGTCCACCCGGCGGCGATGTGGGGCCTGCAACTCTCGGCCGAGCAGAAGAACGAGATGGGCGTCTCGGCCGGCCTGCTGCGCGTCTCGGCCGGCCTCGAAGACGAGCCGGACTTAATCGCCGACTTCGCGCAGGCGCTTGAAGCATAAAAGAAGAAGGGCGCCGGGCAGAAGCGGCCCGCCTTCGCCGCCGCCCGTCACCCTCCCGAGGTCGAGATGAGACGACTCCTCTACCACCGCGTCGACGTGTTCACCGACCGCGCCTTCGGCGGTAACCCTCTGGCCGTCTTCCCCAACGGGCGCGGGCTGCCGGCCGAGACGATGCAGGCCATCGCCAAAGAGTTCAACCTCTCGGAAGTGACCTTCGTGCTCCCGCCCGAGGACGCCGCGTGCGACCACCGCGTCCGCATCTTCACGCCGGGCAACGAGCTGCCGATGGCGGGCCACCCGACGGTGGGCACCGCCTTCGTCCTCGCCCGCGAGCACGTCATCGAGCCGGACGAGGGGCGCGACCACCTGCGGGTCACGTTTCAGGAGGGCGTCGGCCCCGTGCCCGTCCGCGTCGAGTTTACAGACGGGCGGCCCGTCTACGCCGAGATGAGCCAGCCGCTCCCGCGCTTCGGCCCGCGCCTCGAAGACCGCCGCGCCGTCGCCGCCATGCTCTCGCTCGCGGCCGAAGACGTGGACGACGCGCTGCCGGTCGAGGTCGTCTCGTGCGGCGTGCCGTTCCTCTACGTGCCGCTGCGCGGGCTCGACGCCGCGCGCCGCGCCCGGCCCCGCGCCGAGCTCATCGAGCAGGCCGCGGGCGGGGGCGTCCCGCTCGAACTCTTCGTCTTCACGCGCGAGGTCGAGCAGGAAGGCTCGACCGTCCATAGCCGCATGTTCGCGCCCGGCCTCGGCATCACGGAAGACCCCGCGACCGGCGCGGCCAGCGGCCCGCTCGGCAGCTACCTCGTCCGCCACGGCCTCGTCCCGCGCCAAGCGACGGCCGTCGTCGTCAGCGAGCAGGGGCTCGAGATGGGCCGCCCCAGCTTCGTCCGCATCAGCATCGACCGCGACGGCGAAGAGATCACGGGCGTCCGCGTCGGCGGCCGGTGTCATTACATGGGCGAAGGGTTTCTGGAGGTCTGACGGCCGCCCCATGAAGAAACTGCTGCGCGTCATTCTCGCCCTGCTCGTCGCCTCGGCGGCGGCGTTCGCCGTGTTCTGGTATTCGCGGCCGGAGGATTTGGATTTCGAGGAGCACAGGGCGCGGGTGCCGCACGCGGAGGCGAGCCGGTTCGCGGAGGTGGGCGGCGTCCGCGTGCATTATCAGGAGAAGGGGAGCGGGCCGGCGCTCGTCCTGCTTCACGGCAACAACTCGTCGGCCTACACGTGGAAGGATGTCCTCGACCCGCTGGCGGCCGAGTTCCGCGTCGTCGCCGTGGACATGAAGGGCTTCGGGTTCACGGCGAAGCCGGCCGGGGGCGACTACCGCGCCGAGGCGCAGGCGGCGCTCGTCGTCGGGCTGATGGACGCGTTGAAGATCGACGGGGCGGTGCTCGTCGGCAGTTCGCTGGGCGGCGGCGTGGCGCTGGCGGCGGCCGTCGATCACCCGGCGCGCGTGCGCGGCCTCGTGCTCGTGGACAGCGCCGCGTTTACGAACCCGCGCGGCGCGTCGCTGGCGCCCTCATACCTCAACTGGCCTTACTTCGGCGCGGCCGTCACGGCCCTCGCGCTCACCTCCGACCGCCTCGTGCGCCACGGCCTGCGGAACAGTTTTTACGACCAGTCGAAGGTGACCGAAGAGCGGGTCGCGGCCTACTACCTGCCGCTCACGACGCGCGCCGGGCAGCGGGCCGCGCGGCTCGTGCGCCGGCACCGCCAGATGGCGCGCGTCGAGACGCTGCTCGGCAGGGTGACGCAGCCGGCGCTGCTCGTCTGGGGCGCGCAGGACGGCGTCATCAAGCTCGAAGAGGGGCGGCGCCTGCGGGCGAGTCTGCCCGACGCGCGCCTCGTCGTCTTCGAGTCCTGCGGCCACCTCCCGCAGGAGGAGATGCCCGAGCGCTTCGCCCGCGAGGTGCTGGAATTCGCCCGCCGGTTCAAGACTCCGACCCCCGACTGACGACGCCCGCGCCCCCTTACCGCCGGCCGAAACCGTTGCGGCTCAGCCGCTTGGGACTCGGCCGCGGGCTCCCCCGGCCGCCTCAAGAATTCCTCAAGCGGGCGCGCTTAGACTCCCTTTCGTAGACGGTCGCCGGAGGAGGTTCCGGCCGCGCGCGGCCGGGGCCTGAGAGATGCGGTCGCCCCGCGCCGGAGTTTCGCGCCTCATCAGCCGGAGGAAAGAGAGTCGCATGCTGCAACTCATCCCCGAGAAGATCGCCCCGCCGGCGGAGCTGCCGCGCGTCTCACGCGAACGACTCATCGCCACCCTCGACGAGAGCCTCGCCGCCTGCAACTCGACCATCGTCCACGGCCGCACGGGCACGGGCAAGACCATGCTGGCCGTCGACTTCGCGCGCCGCTGCGGCCGGCCGGTCGCGTGGTACAAGCTCGACGCGCCCGACTCCGACCTCTCCGTCTTCTTCCGCTACCTGACGGCCAGCGTCGCGGCCGCGCGGCCCGGCTTCGGCTCGAACCTTCTGGCCCGCGTCGGCGAGCGCGTCGGCCCGGACGACGTGCCGCTGCTCGTCGAGTATTTCGTCTACGAGCTTCTGGAATCGGCCGAACCGCTCCTCGTCGTCCTCGACGACCTCCACCTCGTCTACGACGCCGACTGGATGGTTCCGTTCTTCCGCCGCTGGCTGCCGCTTCTGCCGCGCGAGGCGCACGTCTGCCTGCTCGGGCGGAGCCTGCCGCCGACGCCGCTCTGGCGGATGCGCTCGAAGCAGACGCTCTGCGTGGTGGACGAGGAGGCGCTGCTCTTCACGCCCGGAGAGGCGCGCGAACTCTTCGCCGCCTACGGCCTCGCGCCCGAGCGGGCCGACGAGGCGATGGAGCGCACGCGCGGCCGCGCCGCCACGCTCGACGCGCAGGCCCGCGCCGCCGCCGTCTTCGAGGAGGCCGAGCGGCTGACGGCCGCGCGCGAGGCGCAGTCGGCCGGCCGCGGCGCGCTCCGCCTGATCAAAGGGTTTCGCAAGTCTTCGATGGGCACGGCCTGAGCGCCGCCCTCCGGCCTCGCCATCGGGGAGCCTCCTGCGTTAAGGTAGGCGTCTCCAAGACCATTACGGCCGGCGGCCTTCGGCCCGCGCCCCGCCGAACGCCCCGGCCATCCGCGCCGACGCTCCGCCCCAAGGGAAGCCCGATGACGAACCTGCCGCACCGTCAGGAAGGGAGTCGGGCGGCCGCCGCGACCCCGCCCCACGGGGCCGCGCCGCCGCAGCCGCCCACCTTCTTCCTGCGCACGAAGCTCCTGCCCCCGCGCCCCGCGCCGTCGCTGCTGCCGCGGCCGCGCCTGACCGAGCGTTTGGGGCAGAACCTCGCCAACGCCGTCACGCTCGTCACCGCCCCGGCCGGCTCGGGCAAGACCACGCTCGTCGCCGACTTCGTGCGCGCCCGCCGGCGCCCCTTCGTCTGGTACCAGCTCGACCGCGCCGACGCGGACCCGCTCGTCTTCCTCGGCTACGTCGCCCACGGCATCCGCCAGATCAACCCCGGCTTCGGCGAAGCGACGGCCTCTTATTTGCGCGAGTCGGCCGCCGAGCTGGCGCAGGAGCCGGAGCGCGCCGTCGACGTGCTCCTCAACGAAGTGCTCGACCGCGTCGAGCAGCAGTTCGTTTTAGTCCTCGACGACTACCACCACCTCGGCGCCGACACGCCCGTCCACCGGGTGGTCGACCGCCTGCTCGCCTACCTGCCTGACCTCATCCACGTCGTCATCATCTCGCGCGACGTGCCGCCGCTCGCCCTCGCCCGGATGCGGACGCAGGCCAGCCTCGCCGTCATCGACCGGCAGGAGTTGCTCTTCACGGACGAGGAGACGCGCGAGCTGTTCCGCAGCGTCTTCGACCTTGAGCTGACGCCCGAACAGCTCTCCGAGTACCGCGAGCGCACGCACGGCTGGATCACGGCGCTGCAACTCGTCCGGCAGGTGGCGCAGCGGCAGGCGCTCGCGCGCGGCGAGGCCGCGGCCCCCACAGACCTCGTCGAAGTCCTGCGCCAGTCCGAGCGCGACATCTTCGACTACTTCGCCGAGGAGGTCTTCGCCGACGAGGCCGAGGACGTGCGGCAGTTCCTCCTGCGCCTCTCCCTGCTCGACCGCGTCGAGCCGGAGACGTGCGGCCGCCTCTACCCGGAGGCGCACCGCGCATCCACCTTGCAGGCGCTCGTCCGCCGCAACGTCTTCATCTCTCTGGCCTCGGACGAGCGCGGCGAGGAGTACCGGCTCCACCCGCTCTTCCGCAGCTTCCTCCAGCGCCGCTTCCGCGCCGAGGCGGGGCGGCGCGGCGTCGCCTCGGAGCACTCGCGCCTCGCCGACTACTTCCTCGAGCGCGGCCAGTGGGAGCAGGCCATGAGCCACCTGCTCGCCGCCGAGGAGCACGACCGCGCGGCCGCCACCATCGCCGAGCGCGGCGGCGCGTGGGTGAGCGCCGGCGCTCTGGGGTCGCTCGCCTCGTTCGCCGACGCCGTCCCGCGCGAGTCGCTGGAGCGCCACCCGCGCGCGCTCCTGCACGTCGCCGAGGTCGCGCGCGTGCGCGACGAGCACGACGCCGCGCAGGCGCTCTACCACCGCGCCGCCGCGCTCCTCCACGGGCAGGACGACCGCGAGGGCGAGGCCGAGGCGCTCTACTCTCTGGCGACCATCGCGCGCCGGCGCGGCGAGTGCGAGACGGCCTTCTCCTACCTCGACCGCGCCGTCGAACTCTCGGACGAGCGCTCGGTGGTGCGCACCAAGTGCGCCAACACGCGCGGGCTGTGCCTCGTCGCGCTGGGGCAGTGGACGGAGGCCGAGCGCGAGTTCCGCGCCGCCCTGCAACTGGCCGAGGAGCGCGGCGACCATTATTACGCCCGCCTCATCTCGCACAATCTGGGGATGCCGGCGGGCGTGCGCGGCGACTTCCGCGAGGCCCTGCGCTGGCTGCGCCGCATGATCCGCGACGAGGCGTCGGGCGCGCCGGCCGTCCCGCACGAGGCCGGCGCGCGCCTCAACATCGCCCGCTGCTACTTCCACCTCGGCGACCTCGAAGCCTGCGAGCAGCACCTCGACCGCTCGCTCGAAATCTGCCAGCTCTTCAACCTCTCGGGGCTGCGCGGCGAGATTTTCGAGTTCTACGGCAACCTCTACCGCGAGCGCAACGACCCGCAGCGCGCCGTCGAGTTCTACGACCGGGCCGAGCGCGCCTACGAGGAGGCCGGCGTCGAGATCACGCGCAAGGAGCTGCTGGAGGAGCGCGGCCTGCTCGCGCTCCAGATGGGCGACCCGCGCGAGGCTCGGGCCCTGCTCGACCGCCTCGTCGAGGCGCGCGGGCGCGACGAGATGGGGCGCCAGCGCGCCGTGCTCGCGCGCGGCCGCGTCCTCATCGCGCAGGGCCGGGCGGGGGAGGCCCGCGCCGAACTCTACCCCGCGCTCCAGTATTTCCGCGCCCACGGCCTCTACGTCAACGAGGCCCCGGCCGCCATGCTCCTCGCCGTCTGCGAGCACGCGGCGGGGAACGAGCCGGAGACGCTCGAACACCTCCGGCGCGCGCTCGACCTCGCCGCGCGCTACGACTACGAGTACCGCCTCGCGCGCTGGGTCGCGCAATACCCGCAGGTCTTCGCCGCGCCGGAGGCGGCCGAACTCCTGCCCGCCGACCTGCGCGAGCAACTCCCGGCCGCGCCGGCCGACGCGCCGCCGGCCGCGCCCGAGGCCCCGGCGCCCGC
>DATMVI010000625.1:0-21435 GCA_035563275.1 Pyrinomonadaceae bacterium | reverse complement strand
CTCGGCTCGGAATGGCTCGGGCTGCCGTGGCTGTGGCTGACGTACGCGTGGGGAGCGTGGGGGCCGGCGGCGATGGCTCTGGGGATCGTGGCGGCGTCGGAACTCGACCGCTCGCCGGGGACGGCCGGGCGGCCGCAGGCGGTGCTCGGCTACCTGATCGGGCTGTGGGGCACGCTGCGCCTCGTCGCCGAGACGCAGGTGTGGTTCCGCGCGCTCAACCTTTGAGGCCCGGCGCGGCCTACGGGGCGAAGGAGGAGGCCACCCGGTAGATGAGGAAGGAGACGGCCGAGATGAGCGCCGCGAGCGGGATGGTGAGCACCCACGCCCAGACGATGCTGCCGGCCACGCCCCACTTGACAGCCGACAGCCGGCGGGTCGCGCCGACGCCGACGATGGCCCCGGTGATGGTGTGCGTCGTCGAGACGGGGATGCCGCCGTAGGTGACGCCGATGATGGCGGCCGCCGCGGCCGTCTCGGCGCTGAAGCCGCCGACGGGCTTGAGCTTCGTGATGCGCGAGCCCATCGTGTGGACGATGCGCCAGCCGCCCGAGAGCGTGCCCAGCCCGATGGCCGCGTGGCAGATGAGCACCACCCACATCGGGATGTCGCGCGTCGCGTCCGGGTTGAGGTTCGAGGCGACGAGCACGCCGGCGATGATGCCCATCGTCTTCTGCGCGTCGTTGCCGCCGTGGCCGAGGCTGAAGAGCGCGGCCGAGACGAGCTGCCCCTTGCGGAAGAATTTATCGACGCGGTGCGGCGACCAGCGCCTGAAGACCCACATCACCGTGACCATGATGACGAAGCCCAGCAGCGCCCCGATGAGCGGCGAGAGCACGATGAAGATGACCGTCTTCGTCCAGCCCGCGGGCAGGATGACGCCGAAGCCCGCGGCCGCCACGGCCGCCCCCGCGTAGCCGCCCACGAGCGCGTGCGACGAGCTCGAAGGGATGCCGTAATACCACGTGATGAGGTTCCACGCGATGGCCCCGATCAGCCCGCAGAGCACCACCCAGAGCTGCCAGTCTTCGGGCACGGCCTTGATGTCCACCATGTCCTTGCCGATGGTCTTCGCCACCGCCTCGCCGAGGACGAGGAAGGCGATGAAGTTGAAGAAGGCCGCCCACACCACGGCCGCGCCGGGCGAGAGCACGCGCGTCGAGACGACGGTGGCGATGGAGTTGGCCGCGTCGTGGAAGCCGTTGATGTAGTCGAAGACGAGCGCGATGATGATGATGATGACGACGAAGGTGAGCGTGGTAGTCATAAGAAGGGGCCGGGCGCCGGGGGCCGGGGGGGCCGGATGTTACCCGCCCCCGGCCCCCGGCGCCCTTTTTACGCGTGCTTGATGATGACGCTCTCGATGATGTTGGCGACCGACTCGCAGCGGTCGACGGCGGACTCTAACTTCTCGTAAATCTCTTTCCATTTGAGGACGTGGAGCGGGTCGGGCGAGCCGCCGAACAGCTCGCTGATGGCCTCGTGGTAGAGGTCGTCGCCCTCGTTCTCCAGCCGGTGAATCTCGACGAGGCGCTCGCTGATGCCGGCGGGGCGTTCGAGCTGCGAGACGACCTCGTGGAGTTGCACGGCCATCCGCTGGATGACGCCGCCGAACCGGCGCGCGTGCTGGGTCGCCTCGACGACGTTGTACATGACGAGGGCGCGGGCCGCGTCGTCGATGAGGTCAACCACGTCGTCGAGCGCGCCCGAGAGCAGGTAGATGTCCTCGCGGTCGAAGGGCGTGATGAACGACGAGTTGAGCTTGGTGACGATGGAGTGGATCAGCTCGTCGCAGGCGTTCTCGACCGACTTGATGTGCGTCAGGTGGGAGGCGAAGTCGGCCTGCCGGCTGTCGAGCATGTCGACCAGAGAGGAGGCCGCGTCATAGATGTATGAAGACATCTGCCGGAAGAGCGAGAAGTATTGCTCCTCTTTCGGGATCAGGCTGAAGCGTCCCATGTGGAATCTCCGTCGTCTGCGGATGAAAGAGAAGGCAGATATTAAGCGAAGGGGCCGGACGTTGTCCATACAATAACTGAACAATAACTGAAATTCGCCGGTTGTCCTCCGGCGCGGCGCGTCGTATGCTCGTGGCGGCGGCCGGCGCCGCACGTCGCATGGGAGACTCACACATCACGCAGGTCAGAGACCTGCTCCGCATGGAGGCCGCGGCCGTCGCGCAGGCGGCCGAGCGCCTCGACCCCGGCTCGGTCGAGCGCGCCGTCGAGCTTCTGGCCGCCTGCCGCGGCAAGATCGTCACGGTCGGCGTCGGCAAGTCGGGCAACGTCGCGCAGAAGGTGGCCGCCACGCTCACCAGCACCGGCAGCCCGGCCGTCTTCCTCCACCCCTCGGACGCGCTCCACGGCGGCATGGGCCTCGTCACCGGCGAGGACGTGGCCGTCGTCCTCAGCAACAGCGGCGAGACGGCCGAGGTCGTTGAACTCCTCCCCTACCTGCAACACCGGCGCACGCCGATCATCGCCGTCGTCGGCAACCTCAACTCGACGCTCGCGCGGCGCGCCGACGCCGCCCTCGACGCCTCGGTCGATCAGGAGGCGTGCCCGCTCAACCTCGCGCCGACGACGAGCACCACCGTGGCGCTCGCCATCGGCGACGCGCTGGCGATGACGCTCATGCGCGTGAAGCGCCTGACGCCGGAGGACTTCGCGCTGAACCACCCGGGCGGCCGCCTCGGCAAGCGGCTCACGCTGCGCGTCTGCGACCTGATGCGCGGCGGCGAAGAGTGCCCGACCGTGGCGGCCGAAGCCACGCTCGTCGAGGTGGTGCAGGCCATCAGCCGCGGCGGGCTCGGCGCGGTCAACGTCGTGGACGGCGCGGGCCGGCTCGAAGGCGTGGTGACGGACGGCGACGTGCGGCGGACGCTGCAAAAGGTGCGGCTCTCGGAACTGGCCGAGTTGACGGCCGCGGCGATGATGACGCGCGAGCCGGTGGTCGCCGCGCCCGACATGCTCGCCCACGCCGCGCTCCAGTTGATGGAGAACCGCCCTTCGCAAATCTCCGTCCTCCCCGTCGTCGGGCCGGACGGCCGCTCGGTCGGCCTCCTCCGCCTCCATGACATCGTCCGCAGCGGGCTGTAGCGAAGACGTGACGGCCGGGGAGCACTTTCGTCGGACGCGGCGGCGAGGGCGTCGAGTTATCGATCACCGAAGGCGTTGAAGAGGAATGAACGGAGGCACGCGGTGCGAATGAAGAAGTTTACGGCCGGGCTGTGCGGCGCGGCGCTGACGCTGACTTCGTTCGCCTTCCCGGCCGGCGCGGCGCGGGCCGAGCGCGTGACGCAGGCGGGCGAGGTGGTGGTGGTGCTCAACGAGCAGTTCCTGAACTCGCTGCTCGAAGCCGTGGCGTCGCAGCCGGAGCCGCCTTCGTTCCCGCTGTCGAAGGCCGAAGGGGGGAAGTGCCGCAGCGAGGTGACGCTGGCGCGCGAGGCCGAGGGGAGGCGCACGGGCGTCCGCTTCGTCGAGGGGCGAATCACCGCGCCGCTCGCCTTCCGCGGCACGTACGAGGCCCCGCTCGTCGGCTGCCTCAACTTCGAGGGCTGGGCCGACACGGCCTTCGACCTCGCCTTCGACCCCGCGGCGCAGGCCCTCAAGGCCCGCGTCGCCGTGCGCGACGTGAAGTTGCGCAACATCCCCTCGGCCATGAGCGGCGGCATCAAGGGGCTGGTGCAGGACGCGATTGACGAGCGCGTCAACCCCGTGGAAATCCTCCGCGCCGAACAACTCGGCGCGCGCGTCCCCGTCGCCCGCGGCGACGGCCTGCGCCTGCGCGCACGCGACGTGCGCCACGAAGTCATCGGGCAGGAACTCCGCCTCAGAATCTTCTACGAGCTGGTGCAGGCGGACTAAAAGGTCAAAGCGGAAGCGCGGCCGGGGGGCGGGGCGTGTCAGGTCTTGACGCGCCCCGCCCCCCGGCCGCGCTTCCGCTTTAAAACTTCTGCCGGAGGCCGAAGCAACCGTGGCGCTCGCGGCGGGCTTCAAAGGGGCAGTTCTCCCCAGCCCGCCTTCGTGCGCGCCAGCGCACTTCACGCCGCGCCTCTCGGGCCGGCGCTGTCAGGAGGAAGCCCATGCCTCTGCGTCTCTCGCCGCGCGCGCACTTCGCGCGCCGACTCGCGCTGCTCGTCGCAGTCGCCTTGCTCTCCAACCTCTTACCCTTCAACCTCGCGCCTCGCCCCGCCTCCGCCGCGGGACTCCGAACCCAGACCGACCCGGCCGAAGCCGGCGGCCCGGAGACGCCCGGCGCGCTGCGGGCCGTCGGCCCCGGCGGGAAAGGGCGCGGCTTCTGCCCGCTCAAACACACGGACGTGCGCGCCGAGGTGAGCGGCTTCGTCTCGCGCGTCACGGTGACGCAGGAGTTCGAGAACCCTTTCGACGAAAAGATCGAGGCCGTCTACATCTTCCCGCTGCCGCAGGCCGCGGCCGTGGACGACATGACGATGAAGGTCGGCGACCGCGTCGTCAGGGGCAAGATCATGCGGCGCGAGGAGGCGCAGGCCGCCTACGAGGCCGCGCGCCGCGGCGGGCAGGTCGCCGCCCTGCTCGATCAGGAGCGCCCCAACGTCTTCACGCAGTCGGTCGCCAACGTCATGCCCGGCGAGCGCGTCACCGTCCGGATCAGTTACGTCGAGACGCTCAGGTACGAGGGCGGCGCGTACGAGTTCACGTTCCCGACCGTGGTCGGCCCGCGCTACATCCCCAAGTCGGCGGACGCCGCCCCGGCGCGGGTGCCCGACGCGGGCCGCATCCTGCCGCCCGTCGCCGGGAGGGGCGAGCGCGCGGGCCACGACATCTCGATTGAAGTGTCGCTCGACGCGGGCGTGCCGCTCGACGCGCTGGCCTCGCCCTCGCACGAGATCGACGCCGAGCGCACGGGGCCGACCTCGGCGCGCGTGCGCCTGAGGCGGCGCTCGACGATCCCGAACAAGGACTTCATCCTCCGCTACGACGTGGCGGGCCGCCGCGTCGAGGACGCCCTGCTCGCGCACCGCGACGGGCGCGGCGGCTACTTCGCGCTCATCCTCCAGCCTCCCGAGCGCGTCGCGGTCGAGGACGTGACGCCGAAGGAGCTGGTCTTCGTGCTCGACACCTCCGGCTCGATGTCGGGCTTCCCCATCGAGAAGGCGAAGGAGACGATGAGGCTCGCGCTCGCCGGACTCTACCCGCAGGACACCTTCAACCTCATCACCTTCGCCGGCGACACCGACATCCTCTTCCCGCAGCCCGTGCCGGCGACCCCCGAAAATCTGCGGAAGGCTCACGCCTTCCTCGAAGACAGGCGGGGCGGCGGCGGCACCGAGATGATGAAGGCCATCCGCGCCGCGCTCTCCGGGTCGAGCGAGCGGCCGCACGTCCGCATCGTCTGCTTCATGACCGACGGCTACGTCGGCGACGACATGGGGATCATCGCGGAGGTGCAGCGCCACCCGAACGCGCGCGTCTTCTCGTTCGGCATCGGCGACGGGGTCAACCGCTTCCTCCTCGACAAGATGGCCGAGCACGGGCGCGGCGAGGTCGAGTACGTGACGCTTAAAGACGACGGCTCGGCCGCGGCCCGCCGCTTTCACGAGCGCGTGCGTAACCCATTACTCACGGACATCTCGGTGGACTGGGCGGGCCTGCCCGTCGCGGACGTGTACCCGAAGCGCATCCCCGACCTCTTCTCGGCCAAGCCCGTCGTCCTGAGCGGTCGCTACACGGGCGCGGGGCGGGGCGCGGTGCGCCTGCGCGGCCGCATGGGCGGGCAGTATTTCGAGCGCGAGCTGAGCGTCAACCTGCCCGAGTCGCAGCCCGACCACGAAGCGCTCGCGTCGCTGTGGGCGCGCCGCCGCGTCGCAGACCTGATGGCCGAGGACTACGCCGGGACGCAGCGCGGGCAGACGCGCGAGGACGTGCGCGAGACCGTCACGCAGCTCGGGCTTGAATACAGGCTGATGACGCAGTTCACTTCGTTCGTCGCCGTCGAGGAGGTGACGATCACGGACGGGGGCGAGCCGAGGCGCGTCGAGGTTCCGGTCGAGCTGCCGTCGGGCAGCTTCGGCGGCGAGGCGACGACCAGAGAGATCAGAGCCCTGCCTCTGAGCGGCAGGAGCCACAGCAACATGGTCTCGCTTTCCGCGGGCGTGACGGAGACGGTGGAGGTGACCGCGGCGGCCCCGAGCGCCGTCTCGCGCGCGCCGGGGACGACCGTCATCGACCAGAGCATGATCGACCCCGGCACGCTGCTGATGCGCGGAGGGGCGGGGAAGCCGAAGGAGGCGAAGCCTGACCCCGAAGAGCAACGCCGGCGGAGGCTCGCGGCGAAGTTCCACCCGTCGGTGCTCGCGCTGGTCGAGCGTCTGGAGAAGAAGTCGGCCGCGCCGGCCGGGGGCGACGGCGAGTTCGTGCGCGACGGCAAGGCGGAGGTGCAAGTCTGGCTGGCGGAGAAGTCGCCCGCCGTCCTCGCGCAGCTCACACGACTCGGCCTTGAGGTGATCGCCGACCCGCAGACGGCGAGGCTCGTCATCGTCCGCGTCCCCGTCGAGAAGCTGGCTGCCCTCGCCGAACTCGAAGCGGTGCTCTACGTCTGGCCGCAATAAAGCGTCGCGCCGCGGCCCGCGGCCCCCTCCGGGAATTAACTTTCGCCCGGAGGGTGCCGCGCGCCGCGGCGCGACTGCCTGACACTGATTCGGGAGCGAGACCCGTTTCGGCCTCAACCTTGAAAGGGCGCGGAGGAGGGAACCTGCCCGCGGCCGGGTGCCCTATTTCGATCTCCTCTTGAGGAGGAAGGCCGTTTGATAAAAATATGCCTCGGGCGTTACCGAGATAATATCGAACATGGGGCGCACGGTTTTTGAGAAGTAGTCGGTGTCGTAAAACACCTGCGACTCGTTGTCCCTGCCGATGGTGAACATGCCGAAGGAGTCTTTCGACTCCCGGTAAATCTCCGCCGACCTGACCAACCTGATTAACTCGGTGGAGTCGTACC
Organism: Pyrinomonadaceae bacterium; assembly: GCA_035563275.1. GTDB lineage: Bacteria > Acidobacteriota > Blastocatellia > Pyrinomonadales > Pyrinomonadaceae > QHXN01. The sequence continues at coordinate 14,457 of DATMVI010000625.1, read as the reverse complement.
GCCCGCTCTCGAACAGCTCGATGGTGTGGTTGTCGTGGATCGTCAGGTAGAGCCTGCCGTCGGGCGCGAGGATGCGCCGGAGTTCGAGGAGCCACGCGTCGGCGAGGTCGTCGATGTGCGTGAAGAGGGAGCCGCAGTAGATGAGACGGAAACTCCCGTCCTCGAAGGGCAGGTGCGGAACCTTCGTCGTCGTCGCGAAGTAGAAGGGCGGGCTCAGGTGCTGCTTGCACCAGTAGATGTGTTCCGCGCTGATGTCCGTCCCCCAAATCTCGCAGGTCTCGGAGAGGTCTTCGAGGTGGCGAATCATCCTCCCCGCGCCGCACCCGAAATCGAGGACGCGGTCGCCCGCCTCGAAAGAGAAGCCGGACGCGTAAACGATCTCAAGCATCCTGCTCACGTGGGTCTTGCCGTGAACCGGGTAGTTATAGCCCAGCCATAATTCTCTGGGCGGGACTGGCAACGCCCCGCCCCCGTCGCCGGGGTCTTCCGCCCGGCGCCGGGGGATTTGGAAATCGCGTCCCGGCTTGTACGGGATGTACGCCGTCTCCTGAAACGAAGCGGGGCCGCCCGAGGCGAGGCTCCTCACCTTACCCTTCACCCACGACTTGACCGCTTGAGGGACTAAACCCCGCAGGCGTGAGGTCGAGCCCGCGCCGCCCGCGGGAGTCTCCCGGCCCCGCTCAGGCGGCCCGGCGGGGGCGCGGCCGGCCGGCTGACGGCCCGGCGCGTCTTCGACCAGCAGTCGTGAACTTTTCGCGCGCCACCTGCCGCCCGTCCTGCGGAAAGAGATCGTGTACCTGTAGAGGCCGCTGATGCTCTCCCCCATGTACTCGCCTTCAATCAGATTCTCGAAGACCGCCGTCGCCTCGTCGCCGCCGCCCCGCACCTCGACGTTTCGCGCGCTGACGGACTCGACCGTGTGCCCCGGCGAGGCGATCAACGCAAGCTCCTCCTCCCTCGTGAGCACCGCGCCGTCCGGCATCGCGGCCGAGTAGCCGTCCTCCCGGAACTGCGCGGCGGCGGCCAAGTCCTTCCGGAGCAGCGACCGGTTCCACCCGTCGATGAGTTCTTTGATCTCCCCTTCAAGGTCGCTCGTTGTCATGGAAAATCCTCGGCCGGCCTCGCTTCGTCCGGACTAGGGGGCTGTGGTCGTCAGTAAGCTGCGGGATGTTCGGCCGGCCCGCCGCGGCCCGAAACGTTATCGGGCCGCGGCGAGCGGCGCGGCGACGGGCATGTCTACGATCTCCCACGCGGCCTCGTCGCGCAGGAGCTTGGACATGAGCTGGGCGTGGAGGAGGTGGCCGCTGCGCTCGGCGCGGACGAGGCCGAGCGGGGGCATGCCGAGCAGCGCGAGGTCGCCGACGATGTCGAGAATCTTGTGGCGGACGAACTCGTCGGGGCGGCGCAGAGGCGTCTCGTTGAGCATCCCCGTCGGCGTGAGCACGACGGCGTTATCGAGCGAGCCGCCGCGGATGAGGTTGGCGCGGCGCAGCGCCTCGATCTCCTCGGTGAAGCCGAAGGTGCGCGCCGGCGAGATTTCGCGGCGGAAGCCCTCGGGGTCGAGCGCGTCGAAGCGCATCCGCTGGAGGCCGATGAGCGGGTGCGGGAAGTCTATGAGGCAGTCTATCTCCCAGCCGTCGAACGGCTCGACGGAGACGCGGCGCGCGCCCTGCTCGACCGAGACGCGGCGGCGCACGCGCAGGGCGCGGCGCGCGGCCGGTTGCTCGACGACGCCCGCGCGCGCGACTAGCGCGGCGAACGCCTCGGACGAGCCGTCCATGATGGGCAACTCAAGGTTGTCCACGTCCGCGTAGCAGTTGTCCACGCCGAGGCCGCGCAGGGCCGCGAGCAGGTGCTCGACGGTCGAGAGCATGACGCCGGTGCGCACGAGCGTCGTCGCGTAGGAGCAGTGGGCGATGCACTCGACCGAGGCGGGAATCTCGAAGTCGTCGAGGTCTGTGCGGACGAAGACGTGGCCGGTGTCGGGCGGCGCGGGCCGCAGGCGGAGGCGGACGGGGGCGGCCGTGTGCAGACCGAGGCCGCACAACTCGACCGCTTCGGCGATGGTCGTCTGTCTAGGCAAACCGAGGCGTTAAACCTTTCGCGGGTCTGTAAGAGCCTGAGAGCGTCAATCCAAAGGGCAAGGCCCGTGCCGCCCGCCCGACCCGCGGTTTGCCCCGAAAGCGGCGTGGCGCGGGAGGCGGCTGTAGCGCATCGGCCACAGGCCCGCGCCCCGGCTGTGGCGGAAGAGCAGCAGCTCGGAGACTCCGGGAGTCCGTGAGGCGCGAGCGGTACGCCGCCGGCCGCTGACCGGGAAACCTCATCTCAACACGGAGGGCGCGGAGGATTCACAGAGTTCACGGAGAAGAAGATTGCTTTCTCCGTGAACTCTGTGAATCCTCCGCGCCCTCCGCGTGAAAACTACTTAACCTTACACCCGACCCGCGGGCGCGCCGCTGACCCCGCGGCGCGTTACCGCCTCTCTTTAAGGTACGTGTCACCGCAACGGCAGCGGTAGACTTCGGCCACGCGGGCGTGGGCGCACAGGTGGCCTTTATCTTTGCGACGGAATATCTTTTTCAAAAGCCGGATCATCCTAAACCCTCCTTGCTTGGCGGCCACGCGGGCCGCCGTGAACATTAGATGTGCGGCCCCCCTCAAAGGTTATCCGCCGCGCCGGGATAGACTAACGGGCCGGGACGTGTTAAGCAGTTCGTCAAGGTCTTCAGTCCGCGGCGCGGGAGGTGCGGCGTTGAGCAGCAGCAGGGGCGTGGGGGGCCGCGGGGCCGCGAGCCCGGCACAGCGCGGCGGCCGTTCGGCCGGGGCCGAGCGCTGCCGCCGGAAGTTTTTGCGCTTCTTCCCCGGAGGGTTCCGCGACGAGAAGTACGTCTCGTGGGAGCGCGATTACAAGTGGGAGACGCACGAGCGCTGGGAGGAGGCGCTCGGCCGCGAAGAGTTCCGCCGCCTGCTCCGGCGCGGCGAGTTCGCCGAGGCCGCGGCCCGCGCCGTCCGCGTCGAGCAGCGCTCGCGCCACAGCATGATCTTCTCGTTCGAGAAGATGGCGCTGCGCGACGCGGTCAAACCGGAAGCCGGCGCGCGTCTCTTCGCCGAGGGCCTCTACGATTTTCTCCACGGCCCCGGCGGACTTGAGCGCCGGTTCACGCGCTGGGTCGAGGCCGTGGACGCGCTGCCCCGCCGGCAGACGCGCGTCCTCACGTGGCCGCTCGTCACCGTCTTCGGCTTCATCGCGCGGCCCGACACGCACTTCTTCCTCAAGCCCAACGTCACGCGCGCCGCCGCCCGCGAGTACGGCTTCGACTTCCGTTACAAGTCGCGCCCGTCTTGGGAGACTTACGCGAACCTCCTTGAGTTCGCCGAGACCGTGCGCCGAGACCAGCGAGACCTCGGCCCGCGCGACATGATCGACATCCAGTCCTTCCTCTGGGTGCAGGGGTCGGACGAGTACGAGGGGTGAGTGCGGGCCGTCAAGTTCCGAGTTCGGCCGGGGGCGCGAGCATGGGCGAAGAGATCGTCATCTTTGACATAGACGGCACGCTGGCCGACGTTTCGGAGCGCGTCCACCACCTGCGGAAGACGCCGAAGGACTGGGACGCCTTCTTCGAGGGCATCGCGCAGGACAAGGCTATCCGCTCGATGGTCAGGCTCTGCAACCTCCTGCACGCCTCCGGCGTTAAGATCGTCCTCTGCTCCGGCCGCAACGAGAGCCACCGCGCCGAGACGGTGGCGTGGCTGGCCCAGCAGGGCGTCAACTACCACGGACTGCGCCTCCGCCGCGACGGCGACTTCCGCAGCGACACCGTCGTCAAACGCGAGATGCTCCGCGGCATAGACAAGGGCCGCGTCCTCTTCGTCGTCGAAGACCGCTCCCGCGTCGTCGAGATGTGGCGCGCCGAAGGGCTCGTCTGCCTCCAGTGCGCGCCCGGCGAGTTCTGAGAAGGGCGCGGCGCCCGCCCGGGCGCCCGAGTCACCCGCCCTTGTCACCCGCGCCCGTCATTCCTTATCATCGGCTTACATGCCTTCGAAAAAAGCAGCTACACGGAAAGAGCCGGCGGAGCGGGTCTTTCTGATAGACTCGATGTCGCACATCTTCCGCGCGTTCTTCGCGCCGATGGGCGGGCGGGCCGAGCCCCTGACGACGAGCGGCGGGCAGGTGACGCAGGCCGTCTTCGTCTTCACCAACATGCTCCGCAAGCTGCTGGCCGACGAGAAGCCGCACTACATCGCGGCCGTCTTCGAGTCGGGCGAGCCGACCTTCCGCCACGCGCTCTCCGCCGACTACAAGGCCAACCGCGTCGCCCCGCCCGAGGACTTCGAGTCGCAAATCCCCTACATCATCCGCGTCTGCGAGGCCTACAACGTCCCCATCCTCAACGCCCCCGGCTTCGAGGCCGACGACGTGATCGGGACGCTCGCCGTGCAGGCCGCCGGGCGTGGCTTGCAGGCCGTCATCGTCTCGAACGACAAGGACATGTGCCAGCTCGTGCAAGACCCGTGGGTCGTCTGCATGCGCCACAACTCGCAGAACGTCAAGCGCAAAGAGCCGGTGCCGCCCGTCGAGTGGTGCGACGAGGCGTGGGTCGAGAACAAGTTCGGCGTCCCGCCCTCGCAGATCGTCGACCTGCTCGGCCTGATGGGCGACTCGGTGGACAACATCCCCGGCGCGCCCGGCATCGGCGCGAAGGGCGCGGTGCAGCTCGTCAGGCAGTTCGGCTCGCTGGAGAACGCGCTGGGGAGTTGGGAGGAGGTCAAGCACAAGACCTACCGCGAGTCTCTGCGCGACAACGCCCGGCTCGCCCTCCAGTCGAAGGAGCTGGCGACGATCAAGACTGACGTTAACATCAAGCTCGACCTCGAACGCCTGCGCTGCAAGCCGCCCGACCGCGCCGGCGCCTACAAACTTTTCCGCGAGCTGGAGTTCCAAAACCTGACGCGCGAGTTCGCCGACGCCGCCTCCGAGGTCGAGGTCGGCGCGGCGGCGAAGAACTACAAACAACTGCGAACCGCCGCCGAGCTCGAAACCCTCGTCCGCAAGCTCTGGGACGTTGACCACTGGGCCTTCGCCGTGGCCGACTCGACCCCGGCCGGCGGCGGCCAGCAGGTCTCCGTGCGCGGCGGGGAGCCGCCCGCGGGGGTCGCCATCTCGTATGCGCCGCACACCTCGCACTTCGTCAACTTCGAGGAGTTCGAGGGCGGGCGCGAGGCGGCCGCGGCGATGCTCGGCGACGTGCTCTCGAACGGGCTGCTCTCGAAGTCAGTCCACGACCTCAAGCGCGCCGTCGCCCTCTTCGCCCCGCTCGGCATCGAGATCGAGGGCGTGACCGACGACACCCTGCTCGCGGCTTACCTGCTCGACCCCGTCCGCAGCCGTTATGAGCTCGGCGACCTCGCGCGCGAGGGCGTCGGCGTCGAGGGGTGGACGGAGGCCGGGGGCGAGGGCTGGGCGGAAGGCCGGTGGCGCGCGGCCGAGGCCGCCGACTACACCGCGCAGGTCGCGGACGTGCTGCACGGCCGCGTCCTCGAACAGGGGCTCGAAGCCATCTACAACGAGATCGAGCTGCCCATCGCGCCGCTGCTCTACCGCATCGAGCGCGCCGGGCTGAGGGTGGACACCTCCGTGCTCGGCGAGCTCTCGGCCCTCTTCGGCGCGGAGCTGGAGAAGCTGACCGCGCGCATCTACGAGCTGGCCGGGCGCGAGTTCAAGATCAACTCGCCGAAGCAGGTCGGCGAGGTGTTGGAGTCGCTCAACATCAGCACGGGCCGCAAGACCTCGACGGGTCAGGTCTCGACGAGCCGCGCCGTCTTGGACGAACTGGCCGCGCAGGGCTACGAGCTGCCGCGACTCCTCATCGAGTTCCGCGAGCTCGACAAGCTCAAGGCCACCTACACCGACGCGCTCCCGCCGCTCATCGGCCCCGACGGGCGCATCCACTCGGAACTCAACCAGACCGTGACGGCCACGGGGAGGTTGAGTTCGAGCAACCCGAACCTGCAAAACATCCCCATCCGCACCGAGCTCGGCCGCCGCATCCGCCGCGCCTTCGTGCCCGACAAGGGCCGCGTCTTCGTCGCCGCCGACTACTCGCAGTTGGAGCTGCGCCTGCTCGCGCACGTGACGCGCGACGCGCACATGCTCGACGCCTTCCAGAAGGGCGAGGACATCCACGAGCGCACGGCCCGCCTCGTCTTCGGCGCGAAGACGAAGGAGGAGCTGAAGGAGAAGCGGCGCTTCGCCAAGATCGTCAACTTCGCCATCGCCTACGCCGTCGAGCCGTTCGGCCTCTCGCAGCGCGTCGGCATCTCGCGCAAGGAGGCCAAGCAGGTCATCGAGGACTACTACAAGACCTACACCGGCATCCGCCAGTTCATGGAGGACGTGCCGGAGCGGACGCGCGAGACCGGCGTCGTCCGCTCGCTCTACGGCCGCCTCCGCCCCATCCCCGGCATCAACGACCGCAACGCCAACGTCCGCTTCCGCGCCGAGCGCGAGGCCATCAACATGCCGATTCAAGGCTCGGCCAGCGACATCGTCAAGATCGCCATGCTCAAGGTGGACGAGGCGCTCAGGCACGAGGGCCTTGAGGCGCAGATGGTCATGCAGGTGCACGACGAGCTGCTCGTCGAGGCCCCGAAGAAGGAGGCCGCGCGCGTCGCCGAAATCCTCAAGCGCGAGATGGAGACGGCCGTCGAACTCGACGTGCCCCTCGAAGTCGAGGTCGGCACGGGCAGCAACTGGATGGACGTGAAGAAGTGAAGAAGTTATCAGTCGTCAGTCGTCAGTTCTCAGTTCTTTGCCTCAACTGACGACTGACGACTGACGACTGATAGCTTCTTCCCGCGATTCACGATTTACGGGTCTGATGGGCGAAGGCAGCAGCGACGGGCGCGCGGTCTACAGCCGGCCGGGGGGGCGGGGCGGCGAGGGCGCGTTCGAGAGTTCGGGCGGGCCCCTGTGGCAGGCGCTCGCGCCGCTGCTCGTCGGCTTCGCGCTGCTCGTCGCCCTCGTCATCGGCCTCGGCTACCTAAGCGCCGACAAGGTGCGCGAGACCCGCTTCAGCACGCAGCAGGAGGAGCGGGCGCTGGCCGCGCGCCTCAACCTCCTGCTCAACCTCAACCTCGCCCTCAACAAGCTCAACACCGAGGCGCGCATCCGCGGCCGGCTCGAAGCCGCCGGCGTGATGCTGCCGCCCACCGACCTGCGGCTGCGCAACGAGCGCGACGCCGTCCGCGCCCTGCTCCCGGACTTCGACAAGCTGCCCGTCGGCGGCCCGCCCGAGCGCAAGGCGGACATCCGCCGCCGCCTCGACGAGTTCGTCGCCATGACCGGCGACCTGCGCCGCTACTCGCTCGAAGGCTTCTCGGCCCATCAGGGCGTCGAGAAAGACCTCGACGCGCTCTTCGACGAGATCGACGCCGAGCGCGACGCCCTCGACGAGCGGCGCGACGCGGCCATCGAGCGCGCGCGCGGCGAGATACTGCTGCTGATGTGGCTGGGCGCCCTGACGGGCCTCGTCGTGGCGACGGCCACCACGCTCGAAGTCTGGCGGCGCTTCCGGCAGATGCGGCGCGGCTACGAGGCCCTGCGGCGCGAGCGGCAGTTCAGCGCGCAGATGTTGGGCGGCCTGCCGTCGGCCGTCGCCGCGCTCGACCGCGAGGATCGCATCCGCTCGGCCAACACCGCCTTCTTCGAGGTCTTCCCCGCCGCGGGCCTCGGCGTCTCGATCCACGACAAGTTCACCACGCCCGACGGCCTCGCGCTGCTCGCGGCCGCCACCTCCTCGCACGTCACGCGCACCACCTACCGCGGCCGCTGGAGCATGGTGGGCGAGGACGGCGGGGCCCCGCGCTCCTTCGACATCTACTCCAGCCCGCTCGAAATCGAGGGCGAGCCGGGCCAGTTGCTCACGCTCGTGGACGTGACCGAGGCGGCCGAGGCCGAGGTCGAGCTGCGGCGGCAGGAGGCTCTGGCGGCCGTCGGGCAGGCGGCGGCGCAGGTCGCCCACGAGATCAAGAACCCCCTCGGCAGCATCCGCCTCGGCGTCGCCATGCTGCGCGACATGACCGACAACCGCGAGGCCATCACCACCATCGACCTCGTCGAGCGCGGCATCGAACACCTCTCGAAACTCACCCTCGACGTGACGCAGTTCTCGCGCCGCCGCCAGCTCAACCTCGCCGAGGCCGACCTCAACGCCCTCATGGACGAGAGCCTCGACCTCGTCGCCGACAACCTGCGCGTCAAGCAGACCGAGGTCGAGCGTCGCTACGCGGCCGACTCGCCGCGCGGCACGTGGGACGAGGATCAGTTGCGGCAGGTCTTCGTCAACCTCCTCGCCAACGCCGTGGACGCGAGCCCCGCGGGCGCGCCCGTCACGGTCACGACCGAGGCGGCGCAGGTCGCCTCCGGCGCGCGGCGCAACGGCGGGGGCGGCAAGTCGGTGGCCGGCGCGCGCGTCCGGATCGCCGACCGCGGCCCCGGCATGGACGAGCGCACCCGCGCCCGCATCTTCGAGCCGTTCTTCACCACCAAGAAGAAGGGCACGGGGCTCGGCCTCGCCATCGCCAAGCAGATCGTCGAACAGCACGGCGGCTCAATCCTCGTCGAGAGCGCCCCCGGCGAGGGCACGCGCTTCACCATCGAGCTGCCGCTCAACCCCGCATAAAGACGGAACCGCGGTCGGCAGCGGGCGCGCAGGCTTGCGTCAGAGATGACTGTTGACGTAAGCCTGCGCGCCCGCTGCCGACTGCGGTTCCGTTCCTTAAAGCAGGCGGAACGCTTCGCGCGCGGCCTCGATTGTCCGGTCAATGAGTTCGTCGGTGTGGGCCGCGCCGAGGAAGGCGGCCTCGAACTGCGAGGGGGCGAGGTAGACGCCGCGTTCGAGCATGGCGTGGAAGAACCTGCCGTAGCGCCCGCGGTCGGCGCGCGAGGCCGAGTCCCAGTCGGTCACGGGCTGGTCGGTGAAGAAGGTGGTGAACATCGAGCCGACGCGGTTCGTCACCGTCGTCACGCCGGCCTCGCGCGCCGCCTCGGCCACGCCTTCGCAGAGTCTTTGCGCGGCGCTTTCGAGCCGCTCGTAGAGGGCGCGGTCGCGCAGGCGCCGCAGCGTGGCGAGGCCCGCGGTCATCGCCAGAGGGTTGCCCGAGAGCGTCCCCGCCTGATAGACCGGCCCCGAAGGCGCGACCCGCTCCATGATGTCGCGCCGCCCGCCGTAGGCCCCGACGGGCAGGCCGCCGCCGATGATCTTGCCGAGCGTGGTCAGGTCGGGGCGGACGCCGTACAACTCCTGCGCCCCGCCGCGCGCGAGCCGGAAGCCGGTCATCACCTCGTCGAAGATGAGCAGCGCGCCGTGCCGCTCGGTGACGGCGCGCAGGGCTTGCAGGTAGCCCCCGCGCGGCGGCACGCAGCCCATGTTGCCGGCCACCGGCTCGACGATGCAGGCCGCGACGGTGTCGCCGTGTTCGGCGAAAATCCGTTCGAGGGCCGCGGCGTCGTTGAAGGGCGCGGTGATGGTGTGCGCGGCGACGTTCGCGGGGACGCCGGGGCTGTCGGGCAGGCCGAGGGTGGCGACTCCCGAGCCGGCCTTGACGAGCAGGCTGTCGCCGTGGCCGTGGTAGCAGCCCGCGAACTTGACGATGCGGTCGCGGCCGGTGAAGCCGCGCGCGAGGCGGAGCGCGGACATGGTCGCCTCCGTCCCGCTGTTGACCATCCGCACCATCTCGATCGAGGGGACGGCGTCGGTGATCTCCTCGGCCATCTCGACCTCAAGCTCGGTCGGCGCGCCGTAGCTCGTCCCGTGCCCGAGCGCCGCGTGCAACGCGTCGATCACCTCCGGGTCGGCGTGGCCGAGGATCATCGGCCCCCACGAGCCGACGTAGTCCACGTAGGTGCGCCCTTCAACGTCGGTCATGGTCGCGCCCCGCGCGCTGCGGATGAAGCGCGGCGTGCCGCCCACCCCGCGGAAGGCGCGCACGGGCGAGTTGACCCCGCCCGGCATCAGCTCGACGGCCCGCGCGAAAAGCTCCTCCGAACCCAACTGCCTGTCACCCGTTGCGCTCATGGCCCTCATAGTAATCAGGCGACATGGGAAAGGCAAAAGAGGGGGAAGACCGACCGGCCTCACGCAGAGGGGGAAGACCGACGGGCCTCACGCGCCGGCCCCGCCCGCCCTCACCTCGCCGTAGTCGGTTCGGTCAACCGCGTAGACGGCCTCCGGCAGCCCGTGCTCGTCGAGCCGGTCTTCGCGGTGCGTCATGCCGAGTTTGTCGGCGACCCTGACGGAGGCCGCGTTGGCGGGGTCGATGGTCGCGACGATGCGGCTCAGGCCGCACTCGGCGAAGCCGTACTCGATCACGGCGCGGGCCGCCTCGCCCGCGAGGCCCGCGCCGCGGAACTCGCGCTTCAGCGCGTAGATGATCTCCACGTCCGCGCCGCCGTGGCCGTAGACGAGGCCGCAGTAACCGGCGAAGCGGCCGCCGTCTTTCAGGACGACGGCCGCGCACCCGAAGCCGTGCCGCTCGTAGTTGCCCTGCGACTTCTCGATCCACCGCCGGGTCTGCTCGCGCGTGAGCGGGCGGCCGTCGCCGACGTAACGCATCAGCTCCGGGTCGCCGCAGACTTCGTAGAGCCCGTCGAGGTCTTCGTCGCGCAGGCGCCGGATGCGGAGCCTTTCGGTCTCGATGGTCTCCATCTCAGCCGAAGATGCTGCGCCAGCGCCGGTCGAGCGCGTCGCCGAAGAGGAAGGTGGTGAAGGAGGGCTGCTCGTGCGAGCGGTCGTAGCCGACCAGCTCGACGTAGGCGCGCCCCTCGACCGCGCGGCCGTCGCGCGTGCCGCTGACGGCGCACGCGCCCTCCCAGTAGACGATCATCGTCGTGCCGCGCGTGTCGAGCTCCTGATCCTGAAGGACGGGCCTGACGGTCGCCTCGACGCCGACGCGCGGGGCCGCGAGCCGCCAGCCGCTCGGGTAGACCGCGCCGGTGCGCGGGCTGCGCCAGTGGCCGGTGGGTTCGAGCCGGAAGTCTTCGCGCGCGAGGTGCGTGCGGACTCCGCGCTCGTCGACGAACGTGCCGCTGCTGAAGGGCGAGGGTCGGCCCTCGCGGTCGCGTATGTGGTAGACCATCAGCTCCGTGCCGTCGCCGAGCTGGAGGCTGAACCAGTCCCAGCCCTTCTGGCCGTCGGTCGTCTTCCACGTCCCGAACTCGCGATCCATCCACGCCTCGCCCGTGAAGGCTTCGGTCTCGCCGTGCCACGTGATGCGGCCCCGAGCCTTCATCCGCGTGTAGGAGAAGTAGCGCGAAGCCTCGCCGTGATCCTTGAAGCTGACGCCGACGCCTTCGTGCCCGTTGAGCGCGGCCGGCTTCGTCGGCGTGAGTTCGGCCTCGAAGATGAGGTCGCCGCCGAGCGTGGCGCGCAGCAGGTGTCGGCCGCCGGACTCGCGCACCGTCCAGTCGCCGAGCCTCAGCTCGTAGCGGCGCTTGCCCGTGTGGGCGGGCGGGTCGAGCAGGCCGTTGGCGCTCTTGCGGTGCGCGTAGCGGAAGCGGCCCCGCGACTCGTCGGTGACGGCGAAGTGCGCGAGGTAGAGCGGGTTGGCGAGCAGGCGCAGGGGGACGACGCCGAAGCGGTCGAGGTCCGTGCGCCGCTTGAAGAAGACCAGCTCGAAGCCGAAGCGGCGGCCCGCGCCGGTCTGCATGTGGCCGGTGTAATACCACCACTCGGTCTGCGCCGAGTCGTGGGCGTAGAGGTCGCGCGGCAGGGAGACGGCCGCGTGCTCGGTGCCGTCGCGCAGCGTCGAGGCCGGGCCGGCCACGATGTCGGCGAGGCCGTCGAGCACGCTCGCCGCCGTCTGTTCGACTGTCTCGATAAAGTTGGCGCTCATCGGATGCCTTTCGTGAAATAAGATCGCGGCCCCGAATCTACGGCGGCGGCGTGGCGAAAGTGTGGAGCGAGTTTTGGATTTTTGATTTGGGAGGTTCGGTCGGCGACTGGTAGTTATCACTTGTCAGTCGTCAGTTAAAGACAAAGGACTGACGGCCGGCGGCTAAATCAAAAATCGCGCATCTGAAATTTCAGATGCGCTCGACTTCTTCGCGCGGCTCGACCATGAGGGTGCGGAAACTGGAGAGGTAGACGAGGCCGGGCGCCGCGCCTTTCGGCTTGGAGACGAACTTGCGCTGGGTGTAGTTGACGGCGACCTTCGAGTCCTTCTTGGCGCGGCTGAAGTGGGCGGCGAGCTGGGCCGCCTCGACGAGCGTGCGGTGCGGGACGGCGTCGTCGCGCCGGCGGTGCCGGACGACGACGTGCGAGCCGGGGTAGTCGGCCGCGTGCAGCCACGTGTCGAAGGAGCGCGCGACGCGGAAGGTCAGTTGGTCGTTGTCGCGCGAGCCGCGGCCGACGAGGATTTCGAGGCCGTCCGACGAGCGGTAGCGGCGCACGCCGGGGATCGCCCCGGCCTCGCCCTGCTTCCCGGCCTTCGCGCGGGCCGCGGCCTTCGACCTCCCGGCGCCGGCGGGCGCGCCCGCGAAAGTCGCCAGCGCCTCTTCGTCGCGCGCCGCGGTGATCGCCCCCAACTCGTCGCGCCTCGCGTCGAGCGCGGCCAGTTCGCGCTCGACGACGCGCAAACGCTCGGCGATCTCGCGCGCGGCGCGCTTGGCCTTGCCGTAGCGCGCGAAGCGCTCGGCCGCGGCCTCCTGCAAAGTCCTGTGCTCTTCGACCTCGAGCTCGACCTCGGGCGCGCCCTCGGCGTAAAAGTCCGTGAGGCGGACGAGCGCGCCGCGCCGCACGGCCGTGCCGAGGTTGGCGAGCAGCAGATCGCCCGCGCGCTTGTGCGCCTCGGCGTCGCCGTGCGCCGCGAGGTCGCGCGCGAGGTTGTCGCGCAGCTTTTGCAGCCGCGCCGCCTCCTGCCTAATGCGCGCGGCGGCGGCGGCGGCGCGCGCGTCGAATGCGCGCTCGTGTTCGAGCCGTTGGTAATGGCGGTCGAGCGCTTCGGAGAGCGAGGCCGCGCCGCGCGGGAAGTCGGGGTGTTGCTGCGCGGCCTTCGGCGCGAGGCGGGCCGGCGGGCGGTAAGGCTCGCCCGCCTCCTGACCCTCCCCGCGCGCGGGCCGCAGCGAGTCGAGGACGAGGCCGCGTTCGTCGAGCAGGAAGAGGTTCGACGTGCGCCCGGTCAGTTGCGCGACGAGCGACGGCGCGCGCGCCTCGCCGACCGCGTCCCTCGCGTCGAAGAGGAAGCGCACGACGCGGTCGCCCTCGTCCTTCGTGACCGACGCGAGCGCGGCGCCGCCGAGCGCCTTACGCAGCACGAGCGCGAACGGCGCCGGGGCGACGGAAGCCTTCTCCAACTCGCGGACGGTGCGCGCGACGAGGTGGAGGCGCGGCCGGTTCGGCTCGACCGAGACGAAGAGGTACCGGTTGCCGGGAGCGCGAAAGTCCACGGCCAGCGACGCCGCCGAGAGCTGAAAAATCTTACCCCACGCGCGCCCGACCAGCGCCGCCGCAAGCTCCTTAACCACCTCCGCGATGAGTTGATCGTTCATAACCGGACGGGCTTCCGTCTCACGTCGCACAGGCTACCAGAGTTTATCCCGCGCGCAAAAAAAGGGGCGCGGTGGAGGTCACCGCGCCCCGCGTCCGCGCCTCGGTTGAGGCGGTTACTCTTTGACGATCACCGTGCCGGAGAGCAGGTCGTGCGCGGTGCGCCCCTCGGCGTCGATGAGCGCGTAGAGGATGCCGAGGCCGAAGGTGGCGAGCGAGAGCAGGTAAACGAGCGCGCGGCGGGCGCACTGCCACGTCGTCGGCACGCGCGCCGTGTCGGCGTCCACCGCGTGCAGCCCGAAGAGCTTCATGCCGAAGGTGCGGCTCGCCAGCGCCACCGAGCAGGTGTGGTAGAGGAACAAGACCACGGCGACGATGCCGCCCAGAGAGGCCAGCACGCGCGGCTCGCTCCAGTCGCCGATGGTCAGCTCGATGACGGCGGCGAAAGGGGCGCACAGGAAGGCCACGGCCAGCAGGTCGACGCCGGCCGCGGCGACCCTCTTGGCGCGCGGCGCGCGGTCGTCGTAGGCGGCCGGCTCGGAGACGACCTTCGGCAGAATCTCCGCCTCGCGCCGTTCGAGCCAGTGGTCGTCAATGACGCCGGTGATTTTCCGCGGCTGCGGCTTGGCCTCGGCCGCGGCCGCGACCTCGACGGACGCCGGCTTCTCCGGCGGCGCGACCTTCGCGGGCGGCGCGGCCGTCGGCTCGACCTTCGGGCGTTCGACCGGCGCGGCCTCGGCGACGGTCGACTCGACGACCGTCGCCGCCTTCGGTTCGACGGCCGGCTTCGGCTGGACGACGAGCAGGGCCGCGCCGCGAGCCTGCTCGGCCGCGTCGGCCCGCTCGGCAGGCTCTCGCCGCTCGGCCCTGACTGCCTTCTCGGCCGCGGGCTTCGCCGGCGTGCGCGCCGGGA
>DATMVI010000624.1:0-9903 GCA_035563275.1 Pyrinomonadaceae bacterium | reverse complement strand
CGGGTGGCCGGCGTGGTGGCAGTACGACGCCGGGGCGGTGGGCGAGGGCGCGGCGCGGCGGCTGGCCGGGCAGTACGCGCGGCTGGTCGAGGCGGCCACGGCCGACCCCGCGCGAGAGTTAGGCGAGCTGGAACTGTTCGGCGAGGAAGATGAGCGGCTGCTGCGCGAGTGGAACGAGACTGAGGCCGACTACCCGCGGCTGTGTGTCCACGAGTTGATCGAAGAACAGGTGAAGCGGACGCCCGACGCCGTCGCGGTCGAGTTCGAGGGCGAGCTGCTGACCTACGCCGAACTCGATGCGCGCGCCAATCAATTAGCGAGACACCTGCGCGGCTTGGGCGTGGGGCCGGACGCGCTGGTGGCGGTCATGCTGGAGCGCTCGGCGGGGTTGATAGTCTCGCTGCTGGCCGTCCTGAAAGCCGGGGGCGCGTACGTGCCGCTTGACCCGGAGTACCCGGCCGAGCGGCTCGCCTTCATGCTCGCGGACAGCGGGGCGCGCGTACTTATTACGCAGTCAAAGCTGGCCTCGTCTCTGCCAGAGCACGGGGCGCGGGTCGTCGCGCTCGATGCGGAGCGCGAGGAGATCGCGCTCCACAATGCCGACACCTTGCCGGGCTGGGCGGCGGCCGACAACCTCGCTTACGTGATCTACACCTCCGGCTCGACCGGCAGGCCGAAGGGTGTCGCCATCGAGCATCGGCAGTTGGTTAATTACGTGAGCGGGGTGACCGAGAGGCTCGGCCTCGCGTCGGTCAAAGGCTTCGCGTTGATCTCCACGTTCGCCGCCGATTTGGGGAACACGGTGCTGTTCCCGTCGCTGTGCGGCGGCGGCTGCCTCCACCTGCTCTCGGCCGAAACGGCGACCGACCCCGACCTCCTGTCGGACTATTTCAGCCGCCACGCGGTGGACTGTTTGAAGATCGTCCCGAGCCATCTGGCGGCCTTGCAGGGGAGCCGCCCCGAGCGAATCCTGCCGCGCCAAAAGTTGATACTCGGCGGCGAGGCTTCGGGTTGGCAGTGGGTCGAGACGCTGCGCCGCGCCGCCCCGGCGTGCGAGGTCTTCAACCACTACGGCCCGACCGAGACGACGGTCGGCGTGCTGACTTACGGCGCGGCCGAGGGCAGCCGCGGCGGCGCGGCGCTGCTGCCGTTGGGGAGGCCGCTGCCGAACACGCGGGTCTACATCCTCGACGAAAAAATGCGGGCCGTCCCCGTGGGCGTGCGCGGCGAGTTGTACGTCGGCGGGGCGCAGGTCGGGCGCGGCTACCTCGGCCGCCCCGCGCTGACGGCCGAGCGGTTCGTCCCCGACCCGTTCTCGGGCGAGACGGGCTCGCGCCTCTACCGCACCGGCGACCTCGCGCGCTATCTCGACGACGGCGTTCTCGAATTCCTCGGCCGCGCCGACGATCAGATCAAGGTCAGGGGCTACCGCATCGAGCCGGGCGAGATCGAGGCGGCGCTGCTCGGTCACGTCGCGGTGCGCGAGTGCGTCGTGCTGGCGCGCGAGGGCGCGGGGGGCGAGCGGCGTCTGGTGGCCTACGTCGTCGCGGAGGAGGGCGCGGCGCTCGACGCCGCCGAGTTGCGCGAGTACGCCCGAGGCCGCCTGCCGCAGCACATGGTGCCGGGCTGGGTGGTCAGGCTCGGGCGGTTCCCGCTCACGCCGAACGGGAAGGTTGACCGCCGCGCGCTGCCCGAGCCGGACGGCGAGAGGCCGGAATCGGGCACGCCCTACGAGGCCCCGCGCGACGGCGTCGAGCAGACCCTAGCGGACATCTGGGGCGAGGCGCTCGGGGTGGAGAAGGTGGGCGTCCGCGACAGTTTCTTCTCGCTCGGCGGCGACTCGATCCTCAGCGTCCGCGTGGTCGCGCTGGCGAAGGAGCGGGGGCTGCGGTTCACGATTCAGGAACTCTTCCGCCACCAGACCATCGCCGAGCTGGCGGCCCACGTCGCCGCGCCCGCCGCGGGAGCGTCCGCGCCCGAAGGGGGCGGGGCGGCGGACGAAGAACTGGCGCGGCTGCTGGAAGAGGTCGGACAACTCTCGGACGAGGAAGTGTTCCTCCGGCTCAACGGGGGCGCGCAGACTTCGGGAGCGGGGGAGACACAATGAGCGAACTCGCCGAGCGCCTCGCCGCGCTCTCGCCGGAGAGGCGGAAACTGATCGAGATGCTGCGCCGGCAACAGCAGGGCGCCGAGGCGCGGGACGCGGGCGCGCAGCCTCCCGCCGCGCAACCCTCGGCCGCGCCTCCGCGCAAGGGGCCTTTCGCCTTGCTCTCGGCTGAGGATCGGGCCAAGCTGCCGCGAGACGCCGGCCTCGAAGACGCCTACCCGATGACGATGCTCCAGCTCGGGATGCTCTACCACTTGGAGCTGGCGGCCGACTCGCCCTCGCCCCACTACCACAACGTCAACAGCTTCCACCTGCGCGTGCCCTTCGACCGCGAAGCCTTCGAGCGCGCCGTCGCGCGCGTCGTCGCGCGCCACCAGACCTTGCGCACCTCCTTCGACCTGACGACCTACAGCCAGCCCCTCCAGCTCGTCCACCGCTCGGCCGTGCTGCCCGTCGCGGTCGAAGACCTCCGCCACCTCTCGCCCGACGAGCAGCAGCGCGAGCTGGAGAAGTTCTGGGACGCGGAGCGGCGCAGGCTCTTCGACCTCGCGCGCCCCTCTCTGATGCGCCTGCGCGTCCACCGCCGCACGGAGGCGACGCTCCAGCTCACGCTCACCGAGCTGCACGCCATCTCGGACGGGTGGAGCACGAGCTCGACGCTGGCCGAAATCTTCAGGAACTACTTCGCCATCCTCAAGGGCGAGCCGCCGCCCGAGCCGCCGCCGCTCTCGGCCTCCTACCGCGACTTCGTCGAGCTGGAGCGAGAGGCGCTGGAGTCGCCGGAGTGCCGGGCCTACTGGGAACGGAAGCTGAGCGACTGCACGGTGCTCAAGCTGCCGCGCTGGCCGGCGGGCGCGCGCGGCGCGCGGGAGGGGCGCGAGCGCAAGCGCCTGACCGCGTTCCGGCCGGAGCTGGTCGAGGGCCTCTACCGTCTGGCGCGTCTCGCCTCCGCGCCGCTCAAGAGCGTGCTGCTGGCGGCGCACCTGAAGGTGATGAGCATGCACGGCGGGCGGCCGGACGTGATGACGGGCCTGCTCTGCAACGGGCGGCCGGAGGAGGCCGACGGCGACGAGATTCGCGGCCTCTTCCTCAACACCCTGCCGCTGCGCCTGCGCCTGCCGAGGGGGACGTGGGTCGACCTCGTGCGCGAGACCTTCGCCGCCGAGGTCGAGATGCTGCCCTTCCGCCGCTACCCGTTCGCGGCCCTCCAGCAGCGGCACGGGCCGGAGCCGCTCTTCGAGGCGGCCTTCACCTTCCTCCACTTCCACTCGGTCGGCGAGCTGTTCAGGCAGGACGACTTCGACTTCATCCCTTACGGCGACCGCGACCTGTCGTTCACGCACTTCACGCTCTCGGTGATGTTCCACCTCAACCCGGTCTCGCGCACCGGCCTCTCGCTCGTGCTCGACCACGACACGGACGCGCTGGCCGAAGAGCAGTTCGAGTCCATCCGGGGCGCCTACGAGAACGTGCTGCGCGCCATGGCCGAAGACCCGCAGGCGCGACACGCGAACCTCTGCCTCGTCCCCGCCGTCGAGCGGCGGCGGCTGCTCGACGAGTGGAACCGGACGCGCGCCGACTACCCCGCGGACGCGACCGTCCACGCCCTCTTCGAGGCGCAGGCCGCGCGGACGCCGGACGCCGCGGCCGTCGTCTGCCGGGGCGAGCGCCTGACCTACCGCGAGCTGAACGAGCGCGCCGACCGTCTGGCCCGGCGCCTGCGCGCGCAGGGCGTCGGGCCGGAGTCGCCCGTCGGGGTCATGCTGGGGCGCTCGGCCGAGGCGGTGGTCGCCCTGCTGGGCGTCCTGAAGGCCGGAGGCTGTTACGTGCCGCTCGACCCCGACTACCCGCAGGGGCGCCTCGCCTTCATGCTGGAGAACAGCGGCGCGCGCATGCTGCTGACGGAAACCTCCGTCGCCGGCAAACTGCCGAACCCGCCGGCCGAGGTCGTCCTCCTCGACGAAGAGCGTGAGCGCGTCGGCGGGCGCGAACCCGCCGGCCGCGCGCCGCGCGCGGAGCCCCCCGCCGCGGTCGGCCCCTCTAACCTCGCCTACGTCATCTACACCTCCGGCTCGACGGGAGAGCCGAAGGGCGTGATGGTCACGCACGGCGGCTTCTGCAACCTGATGGGGGCGCAGATTCGCCTGTTCGACGTGCGGGGCGACAGCCGCGTCCTCCAGTTCGCCTCGCACAGCTTCGACGCCTCGCTCTCCGAAATCTTCATGGCGCTGCTCTCGGGCGCGGCCCTCTACCTCGACGCGAAAGACGCGCTCGCGCCGGGCGAGCCGCTCGCGCGCGTGCTGCGCGAGCAGGCCATCACGACCGTGACGCTGCCGCCCTCCGTCCTCCCCCTGCTGCCGAGGGAGGAGCTGCCCGCGCTGCGCACGATCATCGCCGCCGGCGAGAGTTGCCCGGCGGAACTGCCCGTCGTCTGGGGTCGCGGGCGGCGGTTCCTCAACGCCTACGGCCCGACCGAAGCGACCGTCTGCGTCTCGGCCGCCGTGTGCGCGGGCGACGGCGAACGCCCGCCCATCGGCCGCCCCATCCGGAACGTCCGCGTCTACCTGCTCGACGAAGACTTGCAGCCGGTGCCCGTCGGCGTCTCAGGCGAACTCTACGTCGGCGGCGCGGGGCTGGCGCGCGGCTACCTCGGCCGGCCCGGCCTCACCGCCGAGCGGTTCGTCCCCGACCCGTTCTCTGGCGAGGCGGGCGCGCGCCTCTACCGTTCGGGCGACCTCGCGCGTTACCTGCCCGACGGACAGCTCGACTTCCTCGGCCGCGCCGACCAGCAGGTCAAGGTCAGGGGCTTCCGCGTTGAGCCGGGCGAGGTCGAGGCGGCTTTGCGCCGTCACCCTTCCGTCGCCGACGCCTTCCTGCTGGCCGAGGCCGAGCCGCCCGGCGCGCAGCGCCTCGTCGCCTACGTGGTCGCGAGCCAGCCCCCGACGCCCGCCGAGCTGCGCGGCTTCCTCCGCGAGAGCCTGCCGGAGTACATGATCCCTTCGGCCTTCGTCGCGCTCGAACGCCTGCCCCTGACGCCCAACGGCAAGGTTGACGCGCGCGCCCTGCCGCGGGCCGGAGAGGTGAGGGACGGCGACGGGGGCGACTACGCGCCGCCGGAGACGCCCGTCGAAGAGGTGTTGGCCGGCATCTGGGCCGACGTGCTCGGCGTCGAGCGCGTCGGCGTCCACGACAACTTCCTCGACCTCGGCGGCCACTCGCTGTCGGCCACCCGCATCGTCTCGCTCGTGCGCCAGACGCTCAGCGCGGACATCCCCCTGCGCGAACTCTTCGAGTCGCCGACCGTGGTCGGGCTGGCGCGGCGCGTCGAGGCGGCACTGAAGGCGCGGCAGAGTTTGAGCGTGGCGCCGGTCGGGCGCGCCCCGCGGGGCCGCGCGCTGCCGCTCTCGTTCGCGCAGCAGCGCGTCTGGTTCATAGACCAACTGCGGCCGGGCGACGTGGCCTTCAACATCCCCTTCGCCATCCGGCTCCGGGGCGCGCTCGACGCGGCGGCCCTCGGCGGCGCGCTCTCGGAAATCGTCCGCCGCCACGAAGCGCTGCGGACGACCTTCCCGGCCGCCGACGGCAAGCCCTCCCAGTCGGTCGGGGAGGCCCGGCCGCTCCGCCTCGAAGTTCGAGACCTCTCGCGCCTGTCGGCCGACGAGCGCGAAACGGAGGCGCACCGCCTCGCGGCCGAAGAAGCCCGCCGCCCCTTCGACCTCGCGCGCGGGCCGCTGTTCCGCGCCTCGCTCGTCAGGCTCTCGGGCGACGAGCACGTGCTGCTCGTCACCATGCACCACATCGTCTCCGACGGGTGGTCAATCTCGATCCTCGTCCGCGAGGTCGCGGCCCTCTACGCGGCCTACGCGCGGGGCGAGGAGTCGCCGCTCGCGGAACTGCCCATCCAGTACGCCGACTACGCCGCGTGGCAGCGCGAGTGGCTCTCCGGCGAAGCGCTCGAAAGGCAGCTCGAATACTGGCGCGGGCTTTTGCGCGACGCGCCGGCCGCGCTTGAGTTGCCGGCCGAGCGGAGCCGCCCGACCCGTCAGACCTCCGCCGGCGCGCGCCACAGCCTCTTCGTCGGCGAGGAGCTTTCCGCCGCGCTGAGGCAGTTGAGCCGCCGCGAGGGCGCGACGCTCTTCATGGTGCTGCTCGCCGCCTTCGACGTGCTGCTGCTGCGCTACACGGGGCAGAGCGACATCGTCGTCGGGACGCCGGTGGCGGGGCGCAGCCGGGGCGAGACCGAGGGCCTCATCGGCTTCTTCGTCAACATGCTGGCGCTGCGCGCGAACCTCGGCGGCAACCCGACTTTCCGCGAGCTGCTCGCGCAGGTCAAAGAGGTGACGCTCGGCGCCTACACGCATCAGGACTTGCCCTTCGAGAAACTGGTCGAGGAGCTTCACCCCGAAGGCGCGCGCAGCGAGATGCCCTTCTTCAACGTGATGCTCGTCCTCCAGAACACGCCGGCCCCGACGCTCGAACTGCCGGGCCTGCGGCTCGGCATGCTCGACGTTGACAAGGGGACGGCCAAGCTCGACCTCTCGGTCTTCGTCGAGGACACGCCGCGCGGCCTCGCCCTCACCGCGACCTACAAGACAGACCTCCTGAGCCACGAGACGGTCGAGCGGATGCTCGGCCACTACCGCGCGCTCCTGCAAAGCGTCGCCGCCGCGCCGGAGAGCCGCATCTCGACCTTTTCCGTCCTCTCCGAGGAGGAGAACGCGCGGCTCGTTGACGCCTTCAGCGAACCACTCGAAGCCTTCTAGGCGCCGCGCGCCGCAAGCGAAAGCCCTATGAGAGACGAGAGCGTGGAGAGAGACCACCGCCCCGGCATAGACCAGCGCCTCCAAGCGCGCGAGAGCGCCCGGCGCGGCGACGGCGGCCACGGCGGCAAGAGCGCCGAGGCGCGCGACGGCGCACGGGCCGGCGGCGCGCACTACAGCGTCGAGCGCTGGTTCGCCGAGACGGCCTCGCGCCGCCCCTCCGAGGTCGCCCTGCGCGAGGGGGCCGACGGTGCCACCTTCGCTCAGCTCGACGCGGCCGCCACGCGCTTCGCCCGCGTGCTGCGGGCGGCCGGGGCCGGCCCCGGCACGCCGGTCGGCATCATCGCCGGGCGGGCCATGACCTACGTCCCGGCCTTCCTCGGCTGCCTGCGCGCGGGCGCGGCGTTCGCCCCGCTCGACGCCGGGCTGCCCGACCTGCGGCTGCGGCGGCAGTTGGGGCTACTGCGCCCGCCAGTCGTGGTGGCCGAACCGGGGCTGGCGGGCAGGGCCGCGGCGCTGCTCGGCAAGGAGTGCGCGGGCGAGGACGGCGGGGACGAGGCGGGCCGCGGCGGCGCCCGGCTCGGAACTGACGAGGGGTGGCCGGGTGAGGGGAGCGCTGTGGGGCTGGTGTGCGCCGACGGGCTGGAAGTGCGGTCGTGGCCCGACGGGGCCGAGGCCGGGGCCGGGGCTTTCGCCGTCGAGCCGGGGGAGGCCGCGGCGTCGTCACCTGCCTTCGGCGACCCCGACCCGGACTCTCCGGCTTACGTCTACTTCACCTCCGGCTCGACGGGAGAGCCGAAGGGCGTGGCCGGCCGCCTGCGCGCCGTCGCCCACTTCATCCGCTGGGAGGTGGACGCGCTCAGGTTAGGCGCGGGCGTCAGGGTCAGCCACCTCCTGCCGCCCTCCTTCGACGGCTCGCTCCGAGACCTCTTCGTCCCGCTCTGCGCCGGGGGCGTCATCTGCGCCCCGCCCTCGCGCGAGCTGGTGGCCGACGCCGAGCGGCTGGCGGCGTGGATCGCCGAGGAGCGGGTCGAACTCATCCATTGCGTGCCGACCTTGCTGCGGGCGCTGATGAGCGCGGGCCTCGACGCGCACCGCCCCGGTTCGTTGCGGTGTGTGGTGGTGGCCGGCGAGGCGCTGCTGGGCGAGGACGTGCGGAGGTGGCGCGGGGGGAGGGAAGGCGGGGCGCGGCTGGTCAACCTCTACGGGACGACGGAGACGACGATGGCGAAGTTCTGCCACTTCGTGACCGGCGAGGACGAGACGAGGCGCACGGTGCCCATCGGCCGGCCCATCCCCGGCGCGAGAGCTTTGCTCCTCGACGAGGAGGGGCGACCCAGCGCGCCGGGGACGGTGGGCGAGGTCTACATCCGCACGCCCTACCGCTCGCTCGGCTACTACGGCCGCCCAGACCTCACCGCCCGAGCCTTCGTCCCCAACCCGTTCTCGCAAGACCCCTCGGACTTGATCTACCGGACGGGCGATCTGGCGCGGCAACTGCCGGGCGGCGAGTACGAGTTCGTGGGCCGGCGCGACGCGCAGGTCAAGGTGCGCGGGCAGCGGGTGGAACTCGGAGAGGTCGAGGCCGCGCTGCGTACCCACGCCACGGTCAGGCAGTGCGCCGTGGCCGTGCGGGGTGAAGGCGAGGGGGCGCAGTTGGTGGCCTACGTGGTGGGCGAGGGCGGGAAGACCTTCACGGAGTTGCGCGAGCATGTGCGGGAGCGTCTGCCGGCTTACATGGTGCCCTCGCGGTTCGTCGCGCTCGAAGCGTTGCCGCTGACGCCGAGCGGCAAGGTCGACCGGAAGGCCCTGCCCGACCCCGGGGCCGCGAGGGAGGCGCGCGTCTACGAGCCGCCGGTCGGGGCCGTCGAAGAGTTGATGGCGGGCGTCTGGGCCGAGATGCTGGGGCTGGAGCGCGTCGGTCGCGGCGAGGACTTCTTCGAGCTGGGCGGCCACTCGCTGCTCGCCACGCAGATCATGTCGCGGGCGCGCAAAGCCTTCTCGGTCGAGCTGCCGCTGCGGCAGTTGTTCGAGACGCCGACCGTGGCCGGGTTGGCGGCGGCCGCCGAGCGCGCGCTGCAAGCGGGGGGCGCGGCGGAGGCAGCGCCGATCAGCCGCGCGCCGCGCGACGAGCCGCTGCCGCTCTCCTTCGTCCAGCAGCGTCTCTGGTTCATAGACCAGTTGGAGCCGGGCAGCGCCGTCTACAACATCCCGGCCGCCGTCCGGCTCGACGGGGCGCTCGAAGCCGGGGCGCTCGAACGCGCTCTCTCGGAGGTCGTCCGCCGCCACGAGTCTCTGCGCACGACCTTCGCCGCGGCCGAAGGCCAACCCGTGCAGGTCATCTCCCCGCCGCGCCCGCTCCGCCTCGAAGTTCGAGACCTCTCGCGCCTGTCGGCCGGCGAGCGTGAGGCGGAGGCGCACCGCCTCGCGGCTGAAGAGGCCCGCCGCCCCTTCGACCTCGCGCGCGGGCCGCTGTTCCGCGCCTCGCTCGTCAGGCTCTCGGACGACGAGCACGTGCTGCTCGTCACCATGCACCACATCGTCTCCGACGGGTGGTCTCTGGGCGTGTTGATTCGCGAGGTGTCCACGCTTTATTCGGCCTACGCGCGGGGCGAGGAGTCGCCGCTCGAAGAGCTGCCCATCCAGTACGCGGACTACGCCGCGTGGCAGCGCGCGCGCCTCTCGGGCGAGGCGCTCGACGCGCAGCTCGCCTACTGGCGCGGGCAACTGGCCGGCGCGCCGCCGCTGCTTGAACTGCCGACCGACCGGCCGCGGCAGGCGTTGCAGACCTACCGCGGCACGCACTACTCTTTCAGGCTCCCGCGCGCGATGAGCGAGTCTCTGAAGGCGCTCGGCCGCAAGGAGAACGCGACGCTCTTCATGACGCTTTTGGCAGCCTTCGACGTGCTGCTCGACTGGTACACTGGGCAGCAGGACATCGTCGTCGGCACGGGCGTCGCCAACCGCACGCGGGTCGAGACCGAGGGCCTCATCGGCTTCTTCGTCAACACGGTCGTCCTGCGCGCAGACCTCTCC
>DATMVI010000623.1:0-2878 GCA_035563275.1 Pyrinomonadaceae bacterium | reverse complement strand
GGCGGGCGCGGCCGACGAGGCGGCGGCCTTGAGCCACGCGGGCACTTCGTCGCCGCCGGCCGGCGCGGCGCTCGCCGCGGCGGCGGCCGAGGCGAGCAGGAGCAGGGCGAAGGTCAGTCGGTAAAGCATCTTGGTTCCCCTTCCCGGCGCGGGCCGTCTTAGTTCGAGGAGGCCGCGGCCGCGGCCGCCTGCTTGAGCGAGATGGTGTGGCCGTCCTGCTTGTGCACCTGATCGAAGTACTGCTTGAGCTGCGGGTAGGACGACGCGGGGAAGAGGATCAGCCCGCCCTCGTTGCGCGGGTTGAAGAAGAAGCTGCGCGTGTAGATGAGCGTGCGGCCGTCCTTCGTCACGGCCGCCTTCGGCTCGTAGCGGCTGACGGGGCCGGCGGCGAACGGCGAGGGCGACTCCGGGTTGTCGAGCGCGTAGCCCTCGGGCAGCGTGATCTCGACCTTGTCCTCCTCCGACCACGGGTAGTGGAAGTAAACGTCGTGGCGGCGCGAGCCGGTCGGGAAGAGCGGGTCGAGGCCGCGCTGGAAGAAGGCCGGCTGGACGAAGAGGCGCTTGCCGGTGCGCTGCGCGTAGCCGGGCACGCGGACGCGGAAGGTGTAGGCGAAGGGCTTGTCGTCGGCGGCGACGTTCTCGATCTTCACGTCGCTGATCTCGACGCCGCCGAGCCGCGACTTGAACAGCTCGCGCAGCGCCGCCTCGCGCTCCTCGGGCGTGTCGTCGTCGTTGAGCTCCTTGCGGGCGGCGGCGAGGTGGCCCGTGTACTCGATCCTCACCTCGCCGGCGAGCGTGCCCTCGGCGTCGAGGCTGAGCCGGGCCGTCCGCTTCTCCAGAGACTTCTCCGGCCCGGAGACCGGCGTGTTGACGAAGACCGGCTCCTTCGGGTCGGAGAGCAGCGCGGCGACGCCCTCCTCCTGCCAGCGCAGCATGCCGAACGGGACGTAGTTGCTGGCGGGGTCGAAGAAGCGCCACTGGTCGCCGACGCGGACGGCGATGTTGTAGGTGCGGACGAAAACGTCGTCGGCGAAGCCGGGGTCGAAGAAAACGTCCTCGCGGTCGGCGAGGTTGGCGACGCGGGCCTCGAAGCCGGCGGCCGTGGCGAGGGCGGCGAAGAGCATGTCGATGTCGCGGCCCGTGCCGACGCCGCGCTTGAGCGTGTCCGAGGGCGTCTTGTTGGCCTTGACCTTCTCGCGCTCCTGCGGCGTCATCCCCGAGGCGTCGTCGTAGACGTTCTTAATCTTCGTGCGGCAGAACTCGAAGAGGCGGGCGAGCTTCTGCTCGGGGTCGGCGGCGTCGCCGACGATCTCGGCGGCCTTCGCCTTCACCTCGTCGTTGACCTTGAGGTTCGACTTGTTGGCCTCGAACGTCAGGCGGCCGTACTCCTTCCAGAACTTGTCGGCGTCGAGCTTCCTGTCCTCCGTGTAGTAGATGAGCATCCACGGGCGCACCGAATACTCGGGCGGCATGCGCGGCTCCTCGCGGAAGGCCGGGACGTTCGTCAGCGTGAAGGCGTAGAAGCCGTTCTTCTCCTTCTCCATCGGCGGCATCTGCGCTTGGAAGGTGCGCGCGCGCATGCCGTAGGTGAAGCCGGGGAAGGAGAGCGGCTTGATGGAATACTTGACGCGCTGGACGGGGATGTCGCGCGCGAAGTCGAGGCGGACGTAGTTCGAGAGCGTGTCGCCGCGCTCCTCGCGCCAGCGGTACTCGATGATGGCCCCCGGCTCGACGGCCGGCATCGAGAAGGTCTTGGCCTTGACCTTGACGCCGCTCAGGCGCACCACGTCGCGCTCGAAGATGTCCTCCTTCTTCAGCTCGACGATCTGGCCGCCGGGCGTGATGGTGCGCGCGGCGATGTCCTTGATCCTGATCTCGCGGCCGAAGACGCGCGGGGCGAGGATGTCGATGCGGCTCTGCGACTCGCGGCCGCGCTCGGTGAAAATCTTGATGCGGACGTAGTGGTCGAGGACGGCGCGGATCGAGTAGCCGCTGACCTCGTCGGAGACGCGCACCTCCCAGAAGATGACTTCGGCGTCGGCGTCGCGCTCGACCACCGGCTCTTTCATGGCGAGGTGCGCGGGGTCGACGGGCTGCCAGTCCTTGTCGCCGAAGGCGAGCGCGGTGGCGGGCATGAGGGCGAGCAGGCAGAGCGCGGCGAGGCGCAGCCGCGCGCGGGGGAACTTGGGCTGGGGCTTCATCAGGGGTAAGACCTTTCTTACGGGGTTAGGGCGTCTGCGGTCGAGGTCGCGAATCAGACTCGGGATTGGCGTCTCAGAGTCTGGCGTCTGAGAGTCGGGCCGGGTAGGACGCCGAAGCGACATGAGGCTCAACGTCGCCGGGATTCTACGACAGCCCCGCGGCTCGCGCAAGCGTAAAAGTACGGGGAAATGGCGGCCGGGCGCGGCCGTCGGCGGGCCGGGATTTGTTGTGCGGTGAATCCGTTAGTGATAAAGATAGCGTAGTCTCTTGAGGGGAGGCGTCTACCGAAGTGGCTGCACCCCATGAACCCCCGGGGCCGCGCGCGGCGGCCGACACCCGACAGGCTGAACTCATCGGCGGCGTCGCCGCGGGCGACCAGCAGGCGCTGGCCGCCCTCTACGACGCGACGAGCCGCGCCGTCTACGGCCTGCTGCTGCGCGTCCTCGCCGACCCGGGCGCGGCCGAGGAGGTGCTGCTCGACGTTTACACGCAGGCGTGGCGGCAGGCCGCCGACTACAGCGCCGGGCGCGGCAGCCCGATGGCGTGGCTGACGACCATCGCGCGCAGCCGCGCCATCGACCGCCTCCGCCGGGGCCGTCAGGAGCGCGGGCGGTGCGAGCGGCTCGAAGCGGCCGGGCAGGCGGCGGCCGCGGGCGCGAGCGCCGAGGAGGACGTG
>DATMVI010000622.1:0-2930 GCA_035563275.1 Pyrinomonadaceae bacterium | reverse complement strand
CCGCCCGCGGCCGCGGTTCCTTCCCCGCGCGCCGCCTCCTCGCGCCGACGCCCGTCGCGCAGCTTGGCCGCGAGCATCGAGCGTGCGCGGTGCAGGCGCGAGCGCACGGTGCCGACGGCGCAGTCGAGCGCGGCCGCCGCGTCGGCGTAGCTCAACTCCTGAAGCTCGCAGAGCACGACGACCTCGCGGTAGTGGGCCGGCAGGGCCAGCACCGCCTGACGCAGTTTTTCAATCATCTCGCCGCGGGTCAACTCGCCCAGAGGGTCGTCCGCCGAGACGAGGTCGAAGGCCGCGCCCTCCTCGCCGTCGCCGTCGTGGGCGAGCGGCACGATGCCGCGCTCGCGCTCGAAGGCGCGCAGGACGTGGTTGCGCGCGATGCCGTAGAGGTACGCGGCCACCGAGCCGCGGGCCGGGTCGAAGTTGCGCCCGTCGCGGATGAGCACGATGAAGACCTCCTGCACCACGTCCTCGGCCAGCGCCTCCGACCCGCTCATGTGGAGCGCGAAGCGGTAGACGCCGGCCTGCCGCCGCCGGAAGAGGGACGTGAAAGCGGCCTCGTCGCCCGCGAGGGCGAGCCGCAAAAGCTCCGCGTCGCTGCTGTTAGTGGGAGGTGTCATCCGTGCCCGTCTCGGAAACCCGCGTCGTCTGCCACCTCTACTTCGCGCGGGGGGGCGGGAAAGTTCCAGAAAAATAAGAGAGGGCGACGGGTGTCGGGCGACGGGTGAAGGGGAAATACAAGTCGCTTTCCCCCTTCACCCGTCGCCCGACACCCGTCGCCCGCCTTACCTCCCCAGCCGCTCGGGCATGTCGGCGACGACGTAGGCCATGACGGCCATCGTCGCGACGCAGGCGGCGAACTCCTGCGGGTCAACCTTGTCGAGCGTGTCGGCCTCGGTGTGGTGGATGTCGAAGTAGTGCGTGCCGTCCACGTTGAGCGACATCCCCGTGACGCCCTCGCGCATGATGGGGCCGATGTCGGCGCCGCCGCCGTCGGGGTCGATGCGTCCGGCGCGGATGCCTTCGAGCAGCGTGGCGATCTCGCGCAGGTCGGCGCGCACCTGCGGCGGAGCCGAAGCCGCGAGGCCGAAGCCGGTCGGGCGGTAGACGCCCGAGTCGGACTCGATGGCGAGCAGGTGGTTCGGCAGTTCGGCGCGGTGCGCGTCGCGGTAGGCCGTACCGCCGCGCAGGCCGTTCTCCTCGTTCGTGTAGAGCACGGCGCGGACGGTGCGCCGCGGCCGCAGGTTCAGGGTCTTGAGCAGCCGGACGGCCTCCCACGCGGCGATGCATCCGCCGCCGTCGTCGTGCGCGCCCTGCCCCACGTCCCAAGAGTCGAAGTGGCCGCTCACAAGGACGATCTCTTCGGGCCGCTCCGCGCCCTTGAGTTCGGCGACGACGTTGAACGATTCGGCGTCGGGCAGAGCGCGCGCGCCCATCCGCAGGCGCAGCCGCACGCGCTCGCCGCGCTCCTGCATGCGTTGCAGAAACTCCGCGCCCTCGATGGTGATGGCGGCCGCGGGGATGCGCGGCTGGTCTTCGGCGTAACGGAGCGAGCCCGTGTGCGGCGTCTGCAAGCTGACGGGCGTGACCGAGCGGACGAGCGCGGCCCGAGCGCCCCAGCGGGCCGCGCGCGACGCGCCCGCGCCGCGGTACTGCACGGTCGCGCCGTAGTTGGTGAACGGCACGTTGTAGACGACGATCTTGCCCCGCGCGCGCTCGCCGGCGGCGTCCAGCTCGTCGAAGCTGCGGACGACGAGGGCCTCGGCCGTGACGCCTTCGGGCGGCGTGCCGACGCTGCCGCCGAGGCCGAGCAGCGAGAGGCGGCGCGCGGCCGGCTCTACCACCTCAAGGCTCTCCTCGCCGCGCACCCAGTGCGGCACCATCACGCGCTCGCCGCGCACGTTGTCGAGGCCGTCGCGCCGCATCTCCGCGAGCGCCCACTCGATGGCCCGCCGCAGACTCTCCGAGCCGCTCAGCCGATGGCCGAAGCGATCCGTGAGCAGGGCGAGGCGTTGGTAAGCCACGTCGCTCGTGAGGGCCGCGCCGATGATGCGGCCGGCGCGCTCGCGGTAGGCGTCGACGCGGACGCGCGGCGGCGGGAGCGGCTGCGCGGGCGGCGCGGCCGAAGGCGTCGGCGGCGGGGTGTTCTGCTGGGCGGGCGCGTGGACGAGCAGGAGCGTCAGGCACAGGCACAGGCCGAAGGTGCGGCGCAAGATGATCGAACCCTCCTCTGCTGTTAGGGACTTCGCGTGATGCCGGACGGGCCGCGCGGGCGCGGAAAAGTTTTTTAGTCTCGCCCCCCGCTCAGAACTCCACCCGGCCGCCGACGAGCATCTGCGCCACGTCGAACTCGAAGCGGTTGAGCCTCGTCTCGCCTTCGAGGATTTCGGGGCCGACGGTGACGACGAGCTTGCGGCTCTCGGTCGTGAGCAGCGGCCGCCCCCCCTCGCCCAGACGGGCGAAGAAGAAGACGGCCTCGCCGGTCGGCGACTTGGGCGGCGCGTAGTGCAGGGCCTCGCGCCGCTCGCCGCGGTCGTTCAGGAGTTGGACGTAGAGCTTGACCTTCGCGGGCGAGGCCGAGAGCAGCGCGCGCGGCAGCGTCAGCCGCCCGCCCGGCGGCGGCAGGAGCGCCACCACGTAGTTGTCGGCGCACGCGGGGCACTCTAAGAGCGGGCCGTTCTTCTCGTCGAACTCGGCGCGCTTCGGCTCGCTCATCCGGTCGTACTTCTCGTGCAGTTGGCGCAGCCGCATCATCGCCAGCCGCACGGGCAGAGCGGAGCGCAGGCGGACGGTGATGGCCTTGTCGGGCGTGCTGAGGGCCCGCGTCCCGCCGAGGCCGATGGCCCCGCCGCCCGGCGCGACCGTCTGCGCCCACGGCGAGTCGATCAGGATTTGCTCGGCCTCTTCCTTCGTCCACTGCGCCGGCGGCTTGT
>DATMVI010000621.1:0-2662 GCA_035563275.1 Pyrinomonadaceae bacterium | reverse complement strand
GGCCTGCGGGGGCGGCACGGGCCGCCGCGCGCGCAACTCCGAGAGCGGCGTGCCCGTCTGCAAACGCACCTCGATGGCCCTCTGCACGCGCGACCAGTCGCGCGGCCGGAGGCGCGCGGCCGTCGGCGGGTCGAGCCTTTGGAGGAGGCGGTGCAGGCGCTCGGCCCCGCGGCGTTCGCGCAGGCGGACGAGCCGCCGGCGCAGGGCCTCGTCGGTCGGCGGGGCCTCGAAAAAAGGCTCGCGCAGCGCGCGCAGGTAAAAGCCCGTGCCGCCGACGAGCAGGGCGAGCCGGCCGCGCCCTTCGATCTCGTCTATCTTGGCGAGCGCGTCGCGCGCCCAGTCGGCGGCGGTGTAGGTGACTTCGGGCGGGACGAAATCTATCAGGTGGTGCGGGACGCCGCGCCGCTCCGCGGGCGGGACTTTGGCGGTGGCGACCTCGATCTCGCGGTAGACCTGCACCGAGTCGCAGTTGATGACCTCGCCGCCGGCGGCGAGCGCCAAAGCGATCCCCAACTCGCTCTTGCCCGAGGCGGTCGGGCCGACGACGGCGACGATGGGCCTTTCCTGACGGGCGGTTTCGCTCACGGGGCGGGGGCGGCGAGGCGGTAAAGGACGACCAGCCAGAGCAGCAGGAGGAGCGCGAGCGCCCCGAGGATTTGTGCGCGGGAAAAACGCATCATAGGCCGCGGCTAGATTAACGCGCCCCGGCCGCGCACTTCAAACGCCGCGCTCACTTCTTCGCCGTCGCCTCTCGGTAGGCGGCCGCGACGCCGGGGCCGGCGACGTAGAACCTGAAGATGAAGCTCCTGAGCTGCGAGTCGCCGGCGAACTGTTTGCGGAACTCTTCGAGGTTGACGCTCCGGCGCGCCTGCTCCAGCGTCTCGCCGCGGGCGACCGCGGCCGCCGTCTGCTCGCCGATGGAGGCCAGCAGGCGGACGAGGTCGCGCGCGTAGGCGTCGCCGCGCAAGACCTGCCCGTGGCCGGGGACGATGACGGCCGGCCGCAGCGCGAGCATCTCTTCGAGGCTCGCGCGGTACTCGGAGGGGAAGGAGGTCGAGCCGACGAGCGGGACGGGCCAGACGACGAGGTCGCCCGAGATGACGACGCTCTCCGCCGGCAAGTGGACGACGAGGTCGGCCCCGCTGTGGCCGCGCCCGAGGTGGCGGATGTCGATCACGCGCCGCCCGCGGTGCAGCGTCAGGCGACGCTCGACCGTGAGCGTCGGCATCACGATCTGAAACTTCGGCGCCTCGGCGAAGTAGCGCTCGGCCATGCGGATGTCGCTCAGGTAGCTGGCGCGCTCCTCCCCGGTCAACGCGCCGCCCGTGAGGCTTTTGTTCTGCCCCATCAACTCGCGTATCTGCGCGACGAAGCCGGGCCCGCCCTCCAGAGTCGCCTTGCGGTTCGACGCGCCGACGGTCGGCAGGTCGGCGAGCGTGCTAGCGTGGCCGATGAACTCGACGCCGGGGAACGCCTCGCGGTAGACCTCGTTGCCGGCGATGTGGTCGTCGTGCCAGTGCGTGTTGACGACGTAGCGCACCGGCTTCGTCGTCAGCCTGCGCAGCGCGGCGATGACCTCTCTGGCGGACGCCGGGCTGATGTTGGTGTCAACGACGACCACGTCCTCTTCGTTGACGATGAAGACCGTGTTGGAGTTGAACATCAGCCCCGGCGGCTCTTTGCGGACGGCGGCGTAGACGCCCTCGGCGACCTTCACCACCTCCACGCCTTCCGGCTGGCCGGAGGCGGGGGGCGGCGCGCAGGCGAGCAGAGCGATCAGGCAGGCGCGGGCCAGAAACATGGATTTCGTCCAACCTCGTGCGGCGCGGAGATGCGAAAGGCACGGACGTATACGAAGCCCGCCGCCACGCGGTTTATGAATTGTGGCGAACGCGGCCCCGTCCGTCGCGCCGGTCAGTAGAGTCTGCTCAACTGGATGCCGGTGTAGTAGGTCTTGAGAATCCTGTCGTAGGTCATGCCGGCGCGGGCGAGGCCGAAGGCCCCGACCTGACACATGCCGACGCCGTGGCCCCAGCCGCGCCCCGTGAAGGTGAAGCGCGCGACGCGGCCCGCGTCGTCGAAGGCGCGGTCGATGACGAAGAGTTGTTCGCGCAGCTCCAGCGCCGAGCGGATGCGGCCGCCGCGGACGTGCGTCGTGCCGCTCGTGCCGACGACTTCGAGGTCGAGCGCGCGGCCCGAAGGCCCGCGCCGCACGACGCGCACGTCGAGGAGCGTGCCGACGCCCGAGGCCGCGCGCCCCAGACGCGAGAGCACCTCGGCGGGCGAAAGCGTCACCGCCCAGTTGGCGAAGGGCGAGAAGCGGTCGGAGGCCGCGCCCGACGCCGCCGGGCGCACTTCGAGGTAATCCACGGCCCCGCCCGCCCCGACGTGGAACGCGACGGCCTCGCCTCCGACGACGTTGACCTCTCGCACCTGATGCAGCGCGTCGCCGAAGGCGCGGAACAGGAACGCGTCCGCCGTGACTTTCAAATTCTGATCCTTGCCCTTGCCGCCCGCGGGGCGCAGGACGAGCGCGCCGTCGGCCGCGGGGCGCGCCGAAGCCTTTTGCAAGCGGAGCAGGCCGCGCGCCGCGAGGGCGCGGGCGAGGGCGCCGAGGGCGCGCGCGCGCGTCATGGCCTGCCGCGGCCGGAGCGTCCCGTCG
>DATMVI010000620.1:0-6047 GCA_035563275.1 Pyrinomonadaceae bacterium | reverse complement strand
GGACGCGGATGGGCAGGCTGCGCTTCGGGGAGAGGGAAGAGGCCGGGGCGGAGAATCCGCCGGGGGCCGCCGAGGGACGCGCGCGGCGTCTGGCGCGCGGCGTCGGGAACTGGATGGGCGAGCAGGCGCGCGCGCGCCGCGGCGGGAAGAAGTCGGGCCACGCGTCGTACCTGCGCCTCGTCGAGCGCGTGCCGAAACTGCTCCGGCTCCTGCCCGGCGCGGGCCGCCTGCGCGACGTGAAGCATTACCTCTACCTCTTCTGCTACTTCCTCCAGCCGACGCCGGCCAACGTCCGCTCGATGCTGCTCTACGCGCTCAAGCACTACGGCGGCGAGCCGCGCCTCTCGTCGGTCAACGTCCCGCCGCCCGAGGCCGTCCCGGCCGTCGGCGTCTACCACCCGGAGGCGGCCGCCGTCTTCCAGACCTTCGAAGCCTACCGGCGCTGGCACGAGAAGCGGGCGCGCCGCCACGGGCTCGCGCCGCTCGACCCGGAGAGAACCGTCGGCCTGCTGCTCATGCGCCCCAACGTCGTGAGCGGGACGCGGGGGCATTACGACGGGCTGATCCGCGCGGTCGAAGCCGAGGGGCTGGCCGTGCTCCCCGTCATCTCGACCTTCATGGACAACCGCGAGGCGTGCGAGCAGTTCTTCGTCGGGGGGACGGGGAAGGGCGAGGGGCGTGGCGCGAAGGGGCGGAAGGTAAACGGCGGCGGCGAGGCGGGAGCGGCGAGCGGCGCCGGGGCACGCGCCGCGCGCGTCAGCCAGATCGTCTCGCTCACCGGCTTCAGCTTCGTCGGCGGGCCGGCGATGAACGACAGCGAGGCGGCCGTCGCCTTCCTCGGCGGCTTGAACCGCCCGCTGCGCTCGGCCGTCAGCCTCGACACGCAAACGGTCGAGTCGTGGCTGGACTCTCGGACTGGCCTCAACCCCGTCCAGACGGGGATGCAGGTGGCCATCCCCGAGATCGACGGCGCGACCGAGCCTTTCGTCTTCGGCGGGATGCCGGCCGGCGGGGCCGAGCCGGTCGCCGTCGAGGAGCGCTGCCGGCGACTCGCGCGCCGCCTGCGCCGCTGGAACCACCTGCGCACGGCCGCGCGCGCCGACGTGCGCTTGGGCGTCGTCATCTTCTGCTTCCCGCCGAACAAGGGGAACACGGGGACGGCCGCCGACCTCGACGTGTTCCCCAGCCTCCTCGAAATCCTCCGGCGCCTGCGCGCCGACGGCTACGCGGTCGAAGTCCCTCCGGACGCGGACGAGCTGCGGGAGCGGATCACGGGCGGCAACTCCGAACAGTTCGGCGCGGCCTGTAACGTCGCCTACCGCATGGGCGCCGACGAGTACGCGCGCCTATGCCCCTACGCGCGGGACATCGAACGCGAGTGGGGGCCGCCGCCCGGCCGCCTCAACTCGTTCGGGCGCGACCTCCTGATTCACGGCCTCGCGCTCGGCAACGTCTTCGTCGGCGTGCAGCCGACCTTCGGCTACGAGGGCGACCCGATGCGGCTTTTGATGGCGCGCTCGGGCGCGCCGCACCACGGCTTCGCCGCGCTCTACACCTTCCTCGAAAAGGTCTTCCGCGCCGACGCCGTCGTCCACACCGGCACGCACGGCGCGCTGGAGTTCATGCCCGGCAAGCAGGTCGGGCTCTCCGGCGAGTGCTGGCCCGACCGCCTCGTCGGCGAGCTGCCGCACGTCTACGTCTACAGCGTCAACAACCCCTCGGAAGGCACCATCGCGCGCCGCCGCTCCTACGCCGAGCTGGTCTCGTACCTCACGCCGCCCGTCGAGGACGCCGGCCTCTACCGCGAGCTGGCCTCGCTCAAAGAACTGCTGCTCGCCTACCGCCAGTCCGCGGACGAGCGCGAGCGCGAGCAGCTCTACGCCGCCGTCGAAGAGCAGGCGGCCGCGCTGCATTTCGATGTAAGATAGGCCCCCGACGACTCTCCCCCGAAGAAGCGAGCGACCGCTTGTCGGATTGAGCGCGCGAGTGAGCCCGCGGGGCGGGGTCACGGCGCGGGCGTTGAAGCTGAGGAGGGTCGCACCGGCAGGGGGCGGAAGAAACATGAGCAGTAAGAGTCACCTCGCAACCTTCGTCGCGGCCGCGGCCCTTTGGTGCGCCGCGTGGGCCGGGACAGTTTCGGCGGCGACGCTGCCGGCCGGCTTCTCCGAGACGCGCGTCGCGGCGGGGCTGGCCGAGCCGACCGCGATGGCCTTCGCCCCCGACGGGCGCGTCTTCGTCTGCTTGCAGGGCGGGCAACTGCGCGTCGTCGAGAATGACGTGCTGCTGCCCACGCCGTTCCTCACCGTCCCCGTGGACTCGTCGGTCGAGCGCGGCCTGCTCGGCGTCGCCTTCGACCCGAACTTCAACGCCAACCGCTTCGTCTACGTCTACTACACGGCCGCCACCACGCCGCGCCGCAACCGCATCAGCCGCTTCACGGCCGACGGCAACGTGGCCGCGCCCGGCAGCGAAGTCGTCCTCCTCGAACTCGACAACCTCTCGGCCGGCAACCACAACGGCGGGGCCATGCACTTCGGCCCCGACGGCAAACTCTACGTCGCCACCGGCGAGAACGCCGTCCCCTCGAACGCGCAGACGCTCGCCAACCTCCACGGCAAGGTGCTGCGCCTCAACCCCGACGGCACGCCGCCCTCCGACAACCCCTTCTTCACGCAGGCGTCGGGCCGCAACCGCGCCATCTGGGCGCTCGGCCTGCGCAACCCCTTCACCTTCGCCTTCCAGCCCGGCACGGGCCGCATGTTCGTCAACGACGTGGGCGCGAACGCGTGGGAGGAGGTCAACGAGGGGGTGGCCGGGGCCAACTACGGCTGGCCCGCGACCGAGGGGCCGACGACCGACTCGCGCTTCCGCGCGCCGCTCTACGCCTACCAGCACAACGCGGGCCGCGTCCGCGGCTGCGCCGTCACGGGCGGCACTTTCTACAACCCCTCGGCGCGGCAGTTCCCGGACGCTTACTCCGGCCGCTACTTCTTCGCAGACCTCTGCGGCGGCTGGATCATGACCCTCGACCCTTCGGCCCCGGCGGGCGACGCGAACCCGGCCGCCTTCGCCGAGGGCGTGGCCGGCCCAGTCGATCTTAAAGTCGGGCCTGACGGCAGCCTCTATTACCTCGCGCGCTTCGAGGGCGCGCTCTACCGCGTGCGCTTCACGGCGCAGGAGCCGCCCTCGGTCGTCGCGCACCCGGCCAACCGGACGGTCGCGCCGGGGCAGACGGCCGCCTTCAACGTCAGCGCCTCCGGCGCGCAGCCGCTCACCTACCGCTGGGAGCGGAGCAACAACCCGACCTGCGGCGCGTCGCCCGGCCCGTTCCAACCCGTCGCCAACGCGACCACGCCGAGCCTCACGGTCGGCCCCGCGGCCGCCTCCGACAACTGCGCGCGCTTCCGCGTCGTCGTCTCCAACCCCTTCGGCTCCGTCACCAGCAACGCCGCCACGCTCAGCGTCATCGCCAACGCCGCGCCGACCGCGACCATCAACACGCCGGCGGCCGGCGCGCTCTACCGGGCCGGCGACACCGTCAACTATTCGGGCGCGGGCACCGACCCCGAGGACGGCGCGCTGCCGGCGCGCGCCTTCCAGTGGCGCGTGGACTTCCACCACGATACGCACTCGCACCCGTTCGTCCCGCCCACCGGCAACCGGACGGGCGGCTCCTTCCGCGTCCCCACGACCGGCGAGACCTCGGCCAACGTCTGGTTCCGCATCCACCTCACCGTGACCGACTCGGCCGGGCTTCAGCACTCGACCTTCCGCGACCTGCTCCCGCTCAAGTCCGCGATGAGCTTCAGGACTAACCCGCCCGGCCTGCGCCTGACGCTCGACGGCCAGCCCTTCAACGCGCCCGCCGAGGTCGAGGGCGTGGCCGGCATGACGCGCTCGGTCGGCGCCGTCTCGCCGCAGAGGGTGAACGGCGTCACCTACGAGTTCGTCTCGTGGTCTGACGGCGGGGCCGCCACGCACGACATCACGACGCCCGACGCCGACACGGCCTTCACGGCGACCTTCGCCGTCAAACAAACGCCGACCCCGCTCGTCCGCTTCAACCCTTCGAGCTACAGCGCGCCCGAGGGCGGCGGGCGGGTTCGCCTGACGGTCGTCCGCGGCGGCGACCTCGGCCCGGCCGTGACCGTCGCCTACGCCACCAACGACGGCACGGCCTCCGAGCGCGCCGACTACACGACGGCCGTCGGCACGCTGCGCTTCGGCCCCGGCGAGACCACGAAGACCTTCGACGTTCTGCTCACCGACGACGCGACGCGCGAAGGCCCCGAAGGCTTCACCGTCACGCTCGGTGACCCGACCGGCGGCGCCGCGCTCGACACGCCGTCCGCCGCCTCCGTCACCCTCGGCGACAACGACGCGGCCACCTCCGCGGAGAACCCGATCGACGAGGCGCGCTTCTTCGTCCGCCAGCACTACCTCGACTTCCTCGGCCGCGAGCCCGACGAGGCGGGACTCCAGTTCTGGTCGTCGGGCATCCTCGGTTGCGGCGGCGACGCCGCGTGCGTCGAAGTCCGCCGCGTGGACACGTCGGCCGCCTTCTTCCTCTCCATCGAGTTTCAGGAGACGGGCTATCTGGCCTACCGCCTCTACCGCGCCTCGCTCGGGCGGCTGCCGCGCTTCCGCGAGTTCCTGCGCGACTCGCAGGAGATCGGCCGCGGCGTGAGGGTCGGCATCGGCGACTGGGAGAGGCTGCTTGAGGCGAACCGCCGCGACTTCATCGAGGCGTGGGTCGCGCGCCCCGAGTTCAGGGCCCGCTACGACGCCATGACCGACGCGCAGTACGTGGACGCGCTGGCGGCGGCCGCGCGGCTCACGCTCACCCCGCAACAGCGGCAGGCGCTCGCGGCCGGGTTGGCCGCCGGGACGGAGACGCGGGCCACGGTGCTCCGCAAGGTCGTCGAGCGGCCGGAGTTCGTCGCGGCCGAACTGCGCCCGGCCTTCGTGCTGATGCAATACTTCGGCTACATGCGCCGCAACCCCGACGACCTGCCGGACACGGACTTCGGCGGCCACAACTTCTGGCTCCAGAAGCTCAACGACCACGGCGGCGACTACCGCCGCGCCGAGATGGTCAAGGCCTTCATCGTCTCCATCGAATACCGCAGACGGTTCGGGCAATAAAACAGTTTCGAGTGAAACAGCCGGGTACCCCGCCTCATGGCCGGCCCCCCGACTGTTTCAGGATCGTCTTCCTGAACTCTTCCGCCGTCAGGCGGTGTTTGAAGGCGTGCGCGCCGTTGATGACGACGACGGGGATGTCCGTGCCGTAGCGGCGTTGGAGTTCCGGGTCGGAGAGGATGTCGATCTCCTCGAAGGTGTAGAGGTGGCGGAGGCCGGCGCGCGCGATCTCGCTTTTGGCCTCTTCGCAGAGGTGGCAGCCGGGCTTGGTGTAGAGGACGACGTGCGGTTTTTCGTTCATCGGGCGCGCCCTCACGCCGCCCGCCCGGCGGCGCAGAAAGGAAGTCTCGGCGGGGAGTTCATAGTAAAAAATAAATCTTGCCACATTTCTGTGAAAGGGGTATAAAAGGCGTCGAAGCCAAGCCATCTTATAGTTAATTCTGGCGCGGCGCTCTTCATGTCACGCAAAAGCACTTGAATCCAAAGCGCAGCACTCCCGAGAGCTTGAAAAAACTCTCCCTCGCCGGACTCTAGTCTGCCTGCGCCGGGTTTGCGGCCCCGACTGTCTGCCCAAGACCCCGTCCTCGCGGGGCTTCGAAGCCGATTCGTTGAAGGAGGTTCGCGGCGTGGATCCGAAGGACAATCCGAAGGGCAATCCGAACACCCCGGCCGGTGACGGGCAGGACGCCAAGCCCGCCGACGCCGAGCCTCGCCCCTCGATGCAGGAGTTGCTCTCGGCCGCCCGCGGCGAGGTCGTCAAGCGCGACCCGGCCGCCGCCAAGACGCCCGTCACGCCCTCGGCCCACGAAGCCTCGGCGGGGACGGTCGCCGAGAGCGCGCCGCCGGGCGACGTGCCGCGCAAGTCCGTGCCCGCGGCGACGCCGCAGGCCGCGCGCGCCGCGGCC
>DATMVI010000619.1:0-5163 GCA_035563275.1 Pyrinomonadaceae bacterium | reverse complement strand
CGCCGCGTTTGAAAATGGGAGAGCGGACAGAGCACATGAAGCCGGCCCTCGTCTTCGTCTACAACGCCGACAGCGGGCTGTTCAACGCCGTGGCCGACGCGGCGCATAAAATCTTTTCGCCCCGCACGTATCAGTGCAACCTGTGCGCGCTCACCCACTCGGCGCTGGGGATGCGCCGCGAGTGGAGACGATTCCTGGAGGGCCTCGGCGTGCCCCTGGAGTTTCTGCACGCCGACGAGTGGCGGGCGCGTTACGGCGCGGCGGGCGTGCCGCTGCCGGCCGTCTTCAGGAGGGACGGCGACGGCGTGGAAATGTTTCTCGACGCCGGGGCAATCAACGCCTGCCGCACGGGCGAGGATTTGCAACGGCTCATCGTCGGCCAACTGCCCGCTTTGAAACGATCAGCGCGGAACGCGGAAC
This sequence comes from Pyrinomonadaceae bacterium, assembly GCA_035563275.1. Classification (GTDB taxonomy): domain Bacteria; phylum Acidobacteriota; class Blastocatellia; order Pyrinomonadales; family Pyrinomonadaceae; genus QHXN01. The sequence continues at coordinate 4,743 of DATMVI010000619.1, read as the reverse complement.
GGTGAACTGAAGACACTCAGTCATCAGTTATCAGTTGTCAGTTTTCAGTAAAGACAAAAACTGATGACTGATAACTGCTTCCCAGTTCATCGTTCCGCGCGCATCGTTTTCAAAACCGCCTTCAGTCGGGGCGTCAGGCCGCGGCCGTCTGCGATTTACGCAGGCCGATGTACTGCGCCTCGGCGAAGGCCGCCACGACCACGGCCTGCGCGATGACGAAGGCGTAGCCCAGCGCCGTCGGCCCGACCCAGCCGCCCGCCAGCAGCAGGATGCTGTCCGCGGCCCAGAGCGCGTTGAGGACGATGACGGCCCAGACGGCCCCGCGCGGCGGCGCCTCGCGCGTGGCGAGGTAGGCGACGAGCGCGGCGAAGGGCAGCAGGCTCAGGCCCGCGTAGCGCAGCAGCGCCGCCGGCACGCCGAGCCAGTCCGCGAGCGGGCCGGCGGCCAGCGTCATCAACAACCCGGAGGCGCCGCTCGTCGCCGCGTCGGCCAGCAGCACGCGGCGGAGGAAGGGCGAAGTCTTCGACGTAGTCATAGCAAACTCCTCGCTCTCAATCGAGCATTTGATTCCCCGTCGTCATTTCCGCGCCGGGCCTCAGCGCCCGACGGCGCGCATGGTTCCACAAGCCGCCGCCGCGAAGCAATTACTTCGGAGGTAATGGAGGCGCGGCCCGCGCCGTGCTATCGTCGGCCCGCGATGAGCGCCGCCCAGACACAGCCGTTCGGCGACCTGCTGCGCGAGTGGCGCAGGCGGCGGCGCATGAGCCAGCTCGACTTGGCCGTCGAAGCCGACATCTCGACGCGCCACCTCAGCTTCGTCGAGACCGGCCGCGCGCGGCCGAGCCGCGAGATGGTCGTCCGCCTCGCCGAGCAGCTCGAAGTCCCCCTGCGCGAGCGCAACCTCCTGCTCGTCGCCGCCGGCTACGCGCCGGTCTTCCCCGAACGCCCGCTCGAAGACCCCGCGCTCCGGACGGCGCGCGAGGCCGTCCGGCTCGTCCTCGCCGGCCACGAGCCTTACCCGGCCATCGCCATCGACCGGCACTGGACGCTCGCCGCCGCCAACCGAACGGTCGCGCCGCTGCTCGCCGGCAGCGACCCCGCGCTTCTGCGGCCGCCCGTCAACGTCCTGCGCCTCAGCCTCCACCCGGCGGGGCTCGCGCCGCGCATCGCCAACTTCGAGGAGTGGCGCGCGCACCTGCTCGCGCGCCTGCGCCGGCAGGTCGAGCTGACGGCCGACGCCTCGCTCGGCGGGCTGTTGAAGGAACTGGCCGGCTACCCCCCGCCCGGCGGCGGCCCGCACGCGCGCCCGCCGGCCGACCCGGCCTACGGCGGAGTCGTCATCCCCTTCCAACTCGCCACCGACGCCGGCACGCTCTCCTTCATCAGCACCACGACCGTCTTCGGCACGCCCGTGGACGTGACCCTCTCGGAACTCGCCATCGAATCCTTCTTCCCCGCCGACGCCGCGACGGCCGAAGCGCTGCGCCGGCTCGCCGCCGCGACGGACTGAAAGGGGCGCGCGGCCGGCGACGTTTGAAGAGGGCGCGGCCGACGGCCCTCGCCGTCTTTCTTGACGAACGGCGCGCGCCTCTGCGACCGTAAGGTCGTTCCGACCGAACCGGCCGACACACTTCAGCCCGTGAGGAGAATCCGCATCGTGAGGCGTGCGCTCAACTTCATCTTCCTGTCCGCCTGTATCTTTACTGCGGCCGCGCCCGCGGCGGTGGCGCAGGCTTTGTACGAGCTGCCCGAGGGCGTCGAGACGCGCTGGTCGAGCCCCGAAAACCCTTCGGCCGAGCGGGGCGCGGGCGGGCGCGCGCTCGGCGGGCGCAAGGGCGCGCCGACCATCGCGATCAAGGCCGGCGCCAGCGCCGTGCTCGCCGAGGCGCGCGGAACCTCCGGCGCCGTGCGCCGCCTCTGGATGACGATTCCCGACCGCAGCCCGCGGATGCTGCGCGGCCTGCGCCTCGACATCTACTGGGACGGCGCGGCGCGGCCCGCGGTGAGCGCGCCGCTCGGCGACTTCTTCGGCGTCGGCTTGGGGAGGATGGCGAAGTTCGAGTCGGCGCTCTTCTCGAACCCGGAGGGGCGCAGCTTCAACTGCGTCGTGCCGATGCCGTTCCGCACGGGGATGCGCGTCGTGATGACGAACGAGAGCGGCGTCGACCTGCCCGAGCTCTTTTACGACATCAACTACACGCTCGGCGACCGCCACCCCGAAAACATGCTCTACTTCCACGCGCACTTCCGGCGCGAGAACCCGACGCGGCTCAGGCAGGACTACGAAATCCTCCCGCGCGTCGAGGGGCGCGGCCGCTACCTCGGCACTAACGTCGGCGTCACCACCGACCGCGGGACTTACTCGCACACGTGGTGGGGCGAGGGCGAGATCAAGATTTACCTCGACGGCGACCGCGAGCTGCCGAGCCTCGTGGGGACGGGCGCGGAGGACTACGTCGGGACGGCGTGGGGTCAGGGCGAGTACGCGAACCTTTATCAGGGCTCGCCCGTCGCCGACGAGGGGCGCGGCCAGTGGGCCTTCTACCGCTACCACGTGCCCGACCCCGTCTACTTCCGCCGCGACATCCGCGTCACGATGCAGCAGATCGGCTACCTCGCCGACCACAGCCGCGGCATGCTCGTCCGCGAGGGGCGCCGCCTCTACCGCACCGCGCCCGGCGAGGAGTTGATGGACATCACGAAGGACGGCCGCTTCGAGCGCGCCGACGACTGGTCGAGCTGCGCCTACTTCTACCTCGACCGCTCCGAGAACAACCTGCCCGACCTCGCGCCCCCGGCGCAGAGACTCGCCGGGCTATAAAAAGTTTAGAGTTTCGAGTTAAGAAACGGGGCCGCGGGCGGCGGCGGGTTGAGTCCGGTTAACGTCAACCCGCCGCCGCCCGCGGCCCCGTTTTGTCTTTGACTCGAAACTCGAACTCGAAACTACTTGCCGCCTTTGCCCTGCGTCAGCGTGAGGGTGCGGTCGAGAGCGGGCACGCCGAAGGTTTCGTTCGAGCCGTCGGGCCAGCGCACTTCGAGCTTGTCCACTTTCGTCGCCGCGCCGAGGCCGAAGGAGACGAGCGGCTCGTTCTGCGAGGCGTAGCCGCCGCCGCTGACGAGGTCTGCGCGCTGGCGCAGTTTGCCGGCGGTGACGTAGACGAGCGCGCCCGTCGCGTCGCGCGGGCTGCGGCGGGCCGGGTCGCCGGCGAGGCGCAGGCGCAGCCAGTGGTGTTTGGTCTCGGCGACGTTGCGCAGGACGGCCGGGGCCGCGTCGATGTTGTTGAGGACGGCGTCGAGGCGGCCGTCGCCGTCGAGGTCGCCGACGGCGAGGCCGCGCGCGGGCCACGCCGCGGCGAGCGCGGTGCCCGGCGCGGCCCCGACCCGCTCGAAGCGGCCGGCCGCGCCCGCGTTGCGAAACAGGAGCAACTGCTGCGCGTAGCTCGTCCCCCACGGCTGCGCGTCCACGCCGGGGTAGACGTGGCCGTTGGCGACGAGCAAGTCCTTCCAGCCGTCGTTGTCGAAGTCGAGGAAGCTCGCGCCCCAGCCGAGGAAGGGCACGGTCACCTCGCCGTGCCCGGCGCGGAAGGAAACGTCGGAGAAGTTGCCCTCGCCGTCGTTGCGGTAGAGCGTGTTGGTGTCGTCGGAGAAGTTCGTGACGTAGAAGTCCACCCGCCCGTCGTTGTCGAAGTCGCCGACGCCGAGCCCCATGCCGGCCTGCTCCAGCCCGTTCTCGTTGACGGCGAGCCCCGAGGCGAAGCCGGCCTCCTCGAACTTGCCGCCGCCGAGGTTGAGGTAGAGCTGGTTCGGGGTCGAGTCGTTGATGACGAGAAGGTCGAGCCGCTCGTCTTCGTTCGCGTGAACCCACGCGGACGAGAAGCCGTAGGAGCGCGCCGCGTCGCCGACGCCCGCGCGCTCGCTCACGTCCTCGAAAGTGCCGTCGGGCTTCTGGCGGTAGAGCGTGTCGGGCTCGCCCTTCAGCCCGCGCGGGCCGCACAGCACGGGCAGGCCGCGGAACCGGCAGTAGTTCTGCGCCTCGCCCCCGGCGCGGGCCGCCTCCGAAGGGTTCGGCGGCAGGCGGTCGAGGTCGAACTCGACGTAGCCGGGGACGAAGAGGTCGAGGCGGCCGTCCGCGTCGAAGTCGCCGAAGCTCGCGCCCGTTGACCAGCCCTTGCGGGCGACGCCCGCGCGCGGGGCCACGTCGGTGAACGTGCCGTCGCCGTTGTTGCGGTAGAGGCGCGAGACGCCGAAGTTGGAGACGAAGAGGTCGGGCCGGCCGTCGTTGTCGAAGTCGCCGACGGCGACGCCCATGCCCCAGCGCTCGTTGGCCACGCCGGCCCGCTCCGTCACGTCCTCGAACTTCCAGCCGCCGAGGTTGCGGAAGAGGGCGGCGCGCGGCGGCTTCTCCCTGCCGCGCTCGGCGTTGATGGTCGAGCCGTTGAGGAGGTAGATGTCGGGGCGGGCGTCGCCGTCGTAATCGAAGACGGCGACGCCGCCCGAGGCGGTCTCGACGATGTAGTCTTTGGCCGCGCCGCCGGAGCGGTGGCGGAAGGCGGCGAGGCCCGTGCGCGCCGTCACGTCCTCGAAGACGCGCGGGGCCTTCGGGTCGGTGACGCCGACGGTGCGCGGCGTGGCCGAGACCAGCCCCGTCCCCGTCGAGACGCCCATCCCCTGCGAGGTCTGCGGCTGCCGGCCGGCGGGGCCGCCCTGACGCGCGCAGAGCGGCGCGGGCGCGAGGGCGAGCGC
>DATMVI010000618.1:0-5433 GCA_035563275.1 Pyrinomonadaceae bacterium | reverse complement strand
GGCGCGCGGCGGCGCGACGAGCCGCCGCGCGCGCGCGTCCGCGTCCTCTTCTTCGGCGCGGCGCGCGAGGCGGCGGCCGACGAGGCCACCGTCGAAGTCGAGACGCCCGCCACCGCGCGCGAAGTCTTCGACCGCCTGCTCTCGGACTACCCGGCCCTGCGCCGCTTCGGCCGCACGCTGCTCGTCGCCGTCAATCAAGAGTACGCCCGCGACCTCGACGCCGAAGTCCGCGACGGCGACGAGGTGGCCGTCTTCCCGCCCGTCTCCGGCGGCCACGAGGGGGGCGCGGCCGAAGCGCCCGGCGGCGCGCGGGACTTCTTCGAGCTGACCACCGAGCCGATAGACGTGGGCGCGGTCGCGCGCCGCGTCGTCCCCCGCCGCTGCGGCGCGACCGTCACGCTCGACGGCTACGCGCGCGAGTGGACGCGGGGGCGCCGCACCCTCCACCTCGTCTACGAAGCGTACGAGCCGATGGCGCTCGCCGAGCTGCGGCGCCTCGGCGCCGAGGCGCGCCGCCGCTTCGACATCGCGCACATCGGCATCGTCCACCGCACCGGCCGCACCGACATCGGCGAGACCTCCGTCGTCATCTCCGTCAGCGCCCCCCACCGCCGCGCCGCCTTCGAAGCCTGCGAGTGGGCCATCCGCGAACTCAAACGCACCGTCCCCATCTGGAAGAAAGAGTTCTTCGAGGACGGCTCCGTCTGGGTCGAAGGCGAGGCCGCGCCCGGGCAGGCGCAAGGCGGCGGAGGCGGGTAGAACGGCCCATGCCGAAGGGGGGCTCCAAAACTCAAATCGACCACTTCAATGTCCGAAAATTCGCGCAGGCAGATGGCTCTCGAAGGGATTGAGGGTAGATGAAAGACTTGATCGAGGATTTCGAGCGGACGGTGGAGGGCGCGGCGGCGCGTCTGCGCGCGATGGGCGAGGGCGAGAGCGGGCGGCGGCCGGCAGGCGGCGGGTGGTCGGCGAAGGAGACGGTCGGTCACCTGATAGATTCGGCGGCCAATAACCACCAGCGGTTCGTCAGGGCGCAGGCGCGCGAAGACCTCGTCTTCGACGGCTACGAGCAGGACGGGTGGGTCGCGGCGCAGCATTACGCTGACGCGCCGTGGCGGCGGCTCGTGGAGTTGTGGCGGCTCTACAACCTGCACCTCGCGCACGTCGTCGCGCGCGTGCCCGGCGAAGAGTTGACGCGGCCCCGCCACCCGCACAGCCTCCACCGCATCGCCTTCCGGCCCGTTGACGAGCGCGAGCCGGCCACGCTCGAATACCTCATCCGCGACTACGTCGAGCACCTGAAACACCATCTCAAGCAGATAGAAGCGGCGGACGCGGAACAGTGAAAGCGGGCGCCGGGTGCCGGGGCAAAGACCGGTCGCTCTTCCCTGTCACCCGACACCTCTTTCGCCGCTTCGGAAGGGAACTGAGAGGATGAGAATGTCGGCCCGGATGGTCTTCGCCGTCGCGCTCGCGTGTTCGTTCGTCGCCCTGCCCGCGCGGGCGCAGGGGCGGGACGAGTACGACATGGGGCTGATGCAGATGGTCTTGCTGCGGAACGTGGGCTGGAAGCCGCGCCCCGTCTCCGCGCTCGACAAGGTCTGGCGCGATCACCGCGCGCGCGTCCAAAAGCTCGTCGAGTCGGGCAAGGTCGCGCTCGCGGGCGAGGTGACGGACGAGGGGCTGCTGCGCGAGATACTGGTCTTCAAGACGCAGTCGGCCGACGAGGCGCGCGCGGTCGTCGAAGCCCTCCCCGCGGTCGCGGCGGGCGCGCTGCGGCCCGAGTACCTCAAGTGGTTCGCCGCGCGCAACTACATCACGCCGCCGCGGCGGCCGCTCGCGGCGAGGCCGTACGTCTTCGGCCTGCTGGTGCGCGGCCCGCGTTGGACGCCGGAGGTGACCGAGGAGACGAAGCGGCTTCAGGCGGGCCACATGGACAACATCAAGCGCCTCTCCGACGCGGGCAAGCTCGTCCTCGCCGGCCCCTTCGACGGTGGCGGCGACCGCCGCGGCGTCTTCATCTTCAAAGTGGACACGCTCGCCGAGGCCCGCGCGCTCACCGACACCGACCCGGCCGTCAGCGCCGGCCGCCTCAGTGTTGAGCTGTACCGCTGGTCAGTCCCCGAAGGGATGCTGCGGTGAAAACCGTAGTCGGTAGTCGGTAGCGCTCCGCGCCGCGACTGCTGACGCCGACGCGCGGGCGCTTCGTCAGCGACTGCCTTTCTACCGTCTACCCTTTCCACATGCCGACGACGAACACGCGCGAGAGCGAGGCGGTCAGCCTGCGGTCGGAACTGCGGCTGAGGAACTCTTTCATGTTCCCTTTGCAGAGCCGCGCGGCGCGGCGCGAGGTTCTGTGGGGCGCGGCGCTGCTCGTGCTCCTGCCGGGCGTCGGGTGGGTCTTGAACATGGGCCACCGGATTCAGATGGTTCACCACATGCTCGCGGGCCGCGACTGCTGGCCGGCGTGGGTCAACTACCCGCGCCTGCTCAGGCACGGCCTCGTCACCCTCGGCGGCATGATCTTCTACTACCTGCCGGGGCTCGCCTGCCTCTACGCGGGCCTCCGGCTCGGCTCGGCCGCGCTCGTCGCGCTCGCCGCCGCGCTGCTCGCCGCGGCCACCGTCGCCATCCCCGGCTACATGACCAACTACTGCGTCAGCTTCGACCCGGCCGAGATTTACAACCCGCTGCGCGCCCTGCGTCGCTGCCTCGAAGCGGGCGCGAGCTACTGGCGCGCGTGGCTCATCGCGCTCTGCGCGCTCGCCCTCTCCTTCGCCGGCCTGCTCGCGCTCGGCGTCGGCTTCCTCGTCACCAGCGTCTGGTTCTGGCAGGTCGCCGGCTTCAGCTTCGCCACCGCCTTCTCGCAGCGCCACCGCCTGAGAAGCCCCGGCCCGGCCGAGTAAACGAGAGGGTCAGGGGCGAGGTCGCCCGTCTGGGCAAGGGTCGCGGCGCGCGCGTGCAGGTCGAACTGCTCGACGGCAGGAAGCTCGAAGGCCACGTCGCCGAAGCCGGCGGAGAGCATTTCACCCTCGCCGGGCGCGGCGGCGACACGACCCGCGTCGAATACGCGCAGGTCAAAAAGGTCAGGGGCCGGAACCTCTCGACGGGCGCGAAAGTCGGCCTCGGCGCCGGCCTCGCCCTCCTCGTCGCCTACATCGCGTGGGCCTCGGTCGAGCGGTAAGCGAAAGGGCGAAAAGGGAAGAGGGGAGGGGGAGCGTTTGAGCTTCCCCTTCCCCTCTTCGTCTTGCGCCCCGGTTCGCCGCCTAGCCGGCGAGGACTTCCTCGGCCTCGCGCGCGGCGTCGAGGAGCGAGGCGGAGGTGACTTTGTCCGAGCCGTCGGTCTTGATGAGGCGGACGCCCTGCGCGCCGCGGCCGGTCTTGCGAATCTCGTTGGCCTCGATGCGGATGAGCTTGCCGTTCTTGGTGATGATCATCAGCTCCGACTCCTCCTCGACGGGGAAGACGGCGACGACCTTGCCGGTCTTCTCCGTCGTCTTCATGTTGATGACGCCCTTGCCGCCGCGCGACTGCAAGCGGTAGGTCGTGATCGGCGTCTGCTTGCCGAAGCCGCACTCGGAGATCGAGAGCATCTTCTCGCTGTCGTCGGCCGAGACGGCCGCGACCGAGACGACGTAGTCGCCCTTCCTCAAATCCACGCCGCGCACGCCGCGCGCCGCGCGCCCCATCGGGCGCACGTCCGACTCGTCGAAGCGGATGGCGAGGCCGTCGTGCGTGGCGATGAAGATGCGCTTCGTGCCGTCGGTCAGGATCACGTCGAGCAGCTCGTCGCCGTCGTCCACGTTGACGGCGTTGATGCCGTTCGAGCGGATGTTCTGGAACTCCGACAGCTCCGTCTTCTTGATGACGCCGTTCTTCGTCACCATCACGACGTAGCGCCCCTCGGAGAACTCCCGCACGGCGACGACGCCCGCCAGCTTGCGCGCCGACGAGATGTTGATGAGGTTGACGACGGCCTTGCCGCGCGCCGACGGCATCGCGTCCGGTATCTGGTGAACCTTCAGCTTGTAGACCTGCCCGTCGTCGGTGAAGATCATCAGGTAGGAGTGGGTCGAGGCGATGAAGAGGTGCTCGACCCAGTCGTCGTTCTTGCCCGTGCCCGCGCCGGAGCGCCCCTTGCCGCCGCGCCCCTGCCGCTGGTAGGTCGTGACGGGCGTGCGCTTGACGTAGCCGTTCTTCGTCACCGTGATGGCCACGTCCTCGTCGGCGATCATGTCCTCGACCGACAGCTCGACGCCCTCGTCGATGATCTGCGTGCGGCGCGCGTCGCCGAAGTCCTTCCGCACGTCTTCGAGCTCCCTGACGATGACGCGCCGCAGGCTCGACTCGTTGGCGAGGATGTCTTCGAGCTCGGCGATGAGCTTGATGATCTGCTCGTACTCGTCGATGATCTTCTGGCGTTCGAGGGCCGACAGCCTCCGCAGTTGCAGGTCGAGGATGGCCTGCGCCTGAAGCTCGGAGAAGTCGAGGCGGCGCATCACCTTCTTCAGCTTGTCGATGAAGCCGGCGAGGGTCGCGTCCGCGGGCGCGCCCTTCCACTGTTTGACCTCGGCCATCGTCGCCGAGTCGCCCGTCAGCCACGCGCGCGCCTCGTCCACCGAGCGCGCGTTGCGGATGAGCGGGATGATGTAGTCGAGCGCGTCGATGGCCTTGTTCAGTCCTTCGAGGATGTGGGCGCGGGCCCGCGCCTTGCGCAGCTCGTACTCGGTGCGGCGGCGCACCACCTCGCGGCGGAACTCGACGAAGTGCTCAAGCATCTGCCTGAGCGTCAGGACGCGCGGCTGGCCCTGCACGATGGAGAGGTTGATGACGCCGAAGGTGGACTGCATCGGCGTCAGCTTGTAGAGCTTGTTGAGGACGATCTGCGGGACGGCGTCGCGCTTGAGCTCGACGACGATGCGCATGCCGTCGCGCGACGACTCGTCGCGCAGGTCGGCGATGCCCTCGATCTTCTTCTCGTTGACCAGCTCGGCGATGCGCTCGATGAGGCGGGCCTTGTTGAGCTGGTAGGGGATTTCGGTGATGATGATGGCGTCGCGCTCGGTCGTGCCGCGCCCGATGCGGTCGATGCCGGCGCGCGCGCGCATCTGGATGATGCCGCGCCCCGTCAGGTACGCCTGCCGGATGCCCTCGCGGCCGTAGATGAAGCCGCCCGTCGGGAAGTCCGGGCCGGGGACGATCTTGAGCAGCTCCTCGTCCCTGAGGTTCGGCTTCTTGATGAGGGCGATGGTGGCGTCGACGACCTCCGAGAGGTTGTGCGGCGGAATCTTCGTCGCCATGCCGACGGCGATGCCGTCCGCGCCGTTCAAGAGCAGGGTCGGGACGCGCGTCGGCAGAACCGAAGGCTCGCTCAGCGACTCGTCGTAGTTGGGGTTGAAGCTGACGGTCTCCTTCTCGATGTCGGCGAGCACC